>JBARBA010000352.1:0-2972 GCA_049792555.1 Anaerolineales bacterium | reverse complement strand
GAGTTGGCTGGGGTGGCTTGTTTTTTTGGGGCTGCTGGCCTGGCTGGTTTGGAGTTGGCGACTTTATCAAGCTAACCGAGACTCCCGAACCTGGCTGGTTTTCGCTTCCCTGCTGATTTTGTGTCTGTTTAATCTGTTTATCGGCGTCCGTTTGCCGTCGGGGACAAGCATGCCCCAACCGGGAATCCCTCAGGAGACTCAGGGGCCAACGCTGATGTTTCTTTCGGCGCTGCCGTGGTTCCTGGCAGGGGGAATTCTTGGTCCGGTAGCCGCCGCCATCCTTGGGCTTTTTGCCGGCTCCCTGCGTTTCCTGTTTGATTCTCATAGCATTTTCGCGCCGCTTGAATATGCGTTGCTGGCCGTGCTGTTCAGTGTGGCTGTGCGCCAGCGTTACCGCACCTGGCTCTTTCGCCTGCTGCGTGAGCCTTTGGCGGCGGCGCTGGTCTTGGCGTTGCTCTATATTCCCCTTTATGCTGTAGATACTTTCCTGGCGGTATCCGGCGAACTGGCTGATCGCCTTATCTATACCTTGTCCAGCCTGCAATATCCGGTATTGGCCATGGCCGGCGAACTGCTGATTGCCGGGCTGTTTGCCCAGGTGTTGGCGGTCGCTTTCCCAGGCCCATGGAGACGGTTGCTGCCCTTGCAACCCTCGCCTGCCGAACGCAGTCTCGAAGCGCGTTTTCTTTTTGGCACCGGCACGATTATCAGCGTTTTGCTGCTGGCTCTTTTGGTAGGCGACTGGATGGTGGCCGGTACGACAGCGCGGGATATGCTGCATGATCGTATGAAAGGCGCGGCAGAGGTGGCGTCTGAAAGCGTGCCCTTCTTCCTCGAAACAGGTCAGAACCTGGCGAGTCAGTTCTCAACAAACCCGCAGCTACTGACCGCCAATGGGGATAAATTGGTCTCCGTACTGGGAGAGCAGATCCGCGCTGTGCCTTATTTTGATCAGTTGATTGTGCTTGACCGCCAGAAAAATATCGTCGCGAACTATCCGGCCGGTAACGCCGCAGATTCGGTCTTGTTACCTGAAGAAAATGCCGGTGTGGAGCTTTCTTTTAACGGCGTGCTAAGTCAAACATACAGCATTCCTCCCGCAGCCGATCAGACAACAGCGCGTATTTCGTTTTTGAGCACCCTGGTCAATCCGGCCACAGGCCAGCCTGAACGGGTATTAATTGCGCGCACAAATCTCAGTACCAATCCGTTTACCCTGCCGCTGATCAATGGCTTGAGCAGTATGGCAGAACTGGGCGGCCAGGGAATTTTGCTTGATGAGAACAGGCGCATTATCTATCACCCTGACCCGACGCTCATTATGACAGAATACCCGAAACAGCAGCAGCAACAGCAAACTGAAACCGCCGACTTTTATGATGCTACCGCTGCCAATGGGACACAAAACCTGGTTTATTTCCAGCCTGTGGCAGGACGATCATGGGCGGTTGTCTTAACCGTCCCGGCTCAACAGGCCCAGCAATTGGCGTTGAAGACAGCCGCGCCACTCTCGATCATGATTCTATTGCTGGCCCTGATTGCGCTTGTTTCGTTGCGCGTGGGTTTGAAAGTGGTCACAAACTCATTGCAAAACCTGACGAGCGAAGCCATGCGCATTGCGCAGGGCCAGCTTGACCATGCGCTTCCAATCGAAGGCGTGGACGAGGTCGGCCAGTTACGTCGCTCCTTCGAGCAGATGCGCGTCAGTCTCCAGTTGCGCCTGGAAGAATTGAACCGCCTGCTGCTTGTCAGTCAGGGTGTGGCATCCAGTCTGGACATGCGCGACGCCGTCCAGCCGGTGCTGGAAGCGGTGTTGGCAACCGGCGCGAGTGCGGTGCGGGTGGTGATGTCGCCCTTTGCCCAGGAAGAGAATGAAGAAGACCGGGCAACCGTCTATGCGCTGGGGTCGTCGAAAGATTTGTATCCTTACCTGGATGGCGGCATCAGCCAGCTTGCAAAACAACAGGAACGCCTGGTGTTGACCAATGTGGCCCGCGCGCGTGGGCTGGATATCCACGCCGGCAGGCCCTATCCGCCTTCTTTGCTGGCTGTTCCGTTGCGGCACGAGAATCAATATTATGGCGTTTTATGGGCCGGGTACGATCAGCCGCGCCAGTTTTCCGAATCGGATGTGCGCTTCCTGACCACATTGGCCGGGCAGGCGGCGTTGGCCGCGTCGAATAATCATTTGTTCCGCTCCGCCGAAGTTGGACGGCAGCGGTTGGCGGCCATCCTGGCCTCCACGCCTGATCCCGTTCTGGTGACGGATCAGCGCAACCGCCTGCTGCTTTCCAACCCGGCAGCCTGGCAGGTGCTCGGCGCAGCGATGGGCAGCGGCGAGGGTCAGGCCATTGAAAAGCTGATCTCCCAGAAATCCCTGCTGGATATCCTGCAAACCAGTTCTGCCGATAAGCTTTCCGCCGAGGTGGTTGTGCCAAGCGGGCAGGTCTACCTGGCTACTGCATCGCCCGTTGTGGCGGATGGGCGGCTGGTGGGCCGCGTCTGCATCTTGCGCGATGTGACCCACTTTAAAGAACTGGATACGATGAAGACCGAGTTCGTCAATACCGTTAGCCATGATTTGCGCTCGCCGCTGACGCTCATGCGCGGTTACGCCACGATGCTCGAAATGGTTGGGCAACTCAACGAACAGCAAAAAGGCTACATTGTAAAAATGATCACCGGCGTCGAGAACATGACCCGCCTGGTGAACAACCTGCTGGACCTGGGCCGCATTGACGTGGGCGTCGGCCTGCGCCTGGAGACCGTGCTTTTGCAGGACACGATTGAGCACGTTGTCAATACTTTGCAAATGCAGGCTTCTCAAAAGGACATTCAACTCAGTCTGGAATTGCCTCAGGATACATCCCCGCTGATCCAGGCGGACCAGGCCCTACTCCAACAGGCGATCTACAACCTGGTGGAGAATGCTCTCAAGTACACGCCGAATGGTGGAAAAGTGATGGTACGGC
>JBARBA010000351.1:0-3016 GCA_049792555.1 Anaerolineales bacterium | reverse complement strand
TGTCCACATCGCGCAAAACGACGGCGGGCATTTCGCCATCCTTATGCTTGGGCCGGTGTGCGGCAATGATATGCGCCTGCTCGCGGCGCGCTGTTTTCACTGCCCCGGTCGATTCGCTCACCACGCCGTCTACAATTTGAAAATGGCGGGTGAAGCGCGGCGCGAAACTCTCGTCGTGGGTCACCATGACAATGGTTTTGCCCTGCGCCACCAGTTTTTCAAAGATTTGCAGGATGGTCTCGGCGGTGACGGTGTCCAGGTTGCCGGTCGGTTCGTCGGCGATAATCAGGTGCGGGTCGTTGACCAGGGCGCGGGCAATCGCCACGCGCTGCTTCTGTCCGCCGGAGATATGCGCCGGGATTTTATGGGCATGCTCGGCCAGTTCCACCAAATCCAGCAGTTCGAGCGCGCGTTTTTTGGTGATGAGCGGCTGGTAGTTGCCCAAAAAATCGGGGGGGAGCATGACGTTTTTGAGCAGGCTGAGGGTGGGCATCAACTCGAAGGATTGGTAGATAATTCCGAGATGCTCGCCGCGCCAACGGGCCAGCTTGTCTTCGTTCAAAGCCTGGACCTGGACCGGGGCAGCAGGCGATCCATTCTCCGCCCAATGAAATAAAATATTCCCGGACGTCAACCCACTCACCCCCGAAATCATATTCAGCAGCGTGGTTTTCCCCGCCCCTGATTTCCCCGTTATTCCCAGGAATTCGCCCTGCCGAATATCGATATTGACGTTGTTGAGCGCTACAAAAGGGACATCGCCCGTAGTGTAGGTTTTTACGACATTCTGCATTTGGATGATAATATTTTGATCTTTATCGCTCATGGTACCATCACCTACCAATAATCCCGGCTCTCTGGAAATTAGCGAGGTTGACCCCAATCCGTATGTCGGGATTAATCCCGACATACGGATTGGGGTGGATCGCCGCGATTCCGAAAAAAACAATAATCTTGAATACGCTCAAATCTGGAAGTATTTGTGTCATCTCAATATTTCGGGGAAATTGTTGCGCAAGGTGGTTTCGACACCTGCCCTGGCGGGCGGTGCCAGGGTACGGCGGCGGAACAGCATCGCCGCCTACTCAACCACCGATTATTAAGAAGTTACAAGTATTTGTTTCAGTCTATGCCGCGAAAAACGCAATCACCTTGACCATTAAGCGCATGAATGTCTTACTGTCTTCTTCTCCCAAAAAATTGACCATCTCTGCTATTTTTTCTTGAACGCCGGATGTAATCGACTCAGCCTCCTGGGTTCCTTTGTCTGTCAGCCCCACCCGAACGACTCGCCTGTCATTTGGGGCCGGGAGGCGTTCGATATACCCGGCTGCTTCCAGCGGGTTGAGCAGGTGGGTCACACCGGCGGGCGTAATTTGTAACAGGTTGCTGATTTCGGTGACGGTGAACGCCTTTTTCTCCTCATCGAGGTTGATGACCAGCATCACCAATAATTCCTGTTCACTGCGCGTCAACCCGTCGGTGGGCTTGAATTTGATACGGGGAAATTGTCTCAGGATTTGAAATACATCGTGTGTCAGTTCTAACGTTATATTTTGCGTCATGGTGAGTTTGCCTTTTTTTTGATGCGTTGTTTTATACGCTAAATAGTTTACCTACTAAATATTTTATAAGCTGCGTTATCTTACGGGGGAATCGCAAGGATGTCAATCAGGCGTAACCGACTCTTTTGAAATTTTCCGGGACGCTGCTGCAAGAATGATTTGGGTGTGTTTCAACCGAAGGGCGCGGTTACTTCGCAAATGAGTTGAGACAAATCCGTATTGCGTCCACTCCGCTACGCTACGGGATGACATGTTGCGTATTCCGGTTCGAAGGGTTATGTAATCCCGCAGTGCAGCGGAGTGGACGCAACACGCAATATGCTCCATTCTGGAAGGCTTCAACTGACTTGAAAATAACGTAGGGCGGAATTCATTCCGCCTTACACCCGCCCTCCCATTTTCATCCTTCGGGGTGAACACCATTCATGTTATCTGAAATGAAACACACCTGCACTCAGGGCAGGCGTGTCCGCAGGGTAAGCCCGGTCATGCTTGTTCGGGAGTACAATGGGGCAACCCCATCAAGAAACTGTTTTATCACCGGAGATTGATCCATGTCCCCCATCCAGACCTTTCAATGTCCTTCCTGCGGCGCGAATGTTAGCTACGACGGCGGCCCGGAGACCACGATCTCATGCCAGTTTTGCGGCACAAACATCGTTGTGCCGGCAGAGATGCGCGCGCAAGGGGCTTCCAGTCAGCCGAAGGCCGCGCCCATAACGCCCGTGGCAGCCGTCTCGCCTGCGGATAAAATGGCCGGGGAACTCAAAAATCTGGCGCAAAGTGGTCACAAGATCGAAGCCATCAAACTTTATCGCGGCATTTACCACGTTGGGCTAAAAGAAGCCAAAGATGCCGTGGAAGCAATCGAAAACGGCGCGAGCATCGCCCAGGCCCAGGCGTCAGCCGCTCCGCAGGCCAAAAGCGCAGGCGCAGCCTCCACGGTGGGGACAATCGGCTGCGGCCTCCTTTTTTGTATTGGCCTTGCCGCCTTTGTGTTGGCGATGGCCTATACGCTCAACTTCTCCGGTTCTTACAAGCAGGCGCTCGACGCGGCCCGTTCCGATCCGAGCGTCATCGACGCCCTGGGCGCGCCGGTGGAAGCCCAGTGGTGGCCGGCCACCGGTGAAATTTCGTGCGGCGAATATTGTTCTGCCAACTACACCATCCCGATCCACGGCTCGCGCAAAAGCGGCTACATCGAGGTCATGTCGCATTCCAGCGGCGGCGCGTTCAACGAGGGTACCTGGCATTTGAACGCCAGCGTCTACGTCGATGGCGGGGGGATGTTCCCGCTAAAGTGAAATGAGTTTTGCTGTTGGGATAACTACTTTGACAATGTCAGATTAAACATTTGTTCTATGTTTTGCGTGCTGCCTTATGACGCAAACGGGATTTGCGAGAGCGAGTTCGGTTTACCAAATGGCTGACAACAAGGCTGGCGGCTTCAT
>JBARBA010000350.1:0-5111 GCA_049792555.1 Anaerolineales bacterium | reverse complement strand
ATTTCGTAGATGTGGCGCGCGGCCCTGGCCAGGGCCACCACGAATTGCCCCTGGTCCTGGGGAATGAGCGTCGGGTGGTTGGGCATTTCGTGGACGACTGCGCCTGTTTCCCAGCCCAGGTCGGCGGCGCGCTGCTGGCAGGTGACGAGGTAGTCGCAGCCGTGCATAATTTGCTTTGCCAGACGCAGGGCATCGTCGCGGCCCAGCCATTCGTAGCCGATGTTGAGCAGGTCGAGCAGGCCGATCAGCGCGCCGGTGTGGCTGCCCACTTCGCGCCATTCGGAGCCGCAGTCTTTCCAGCCCAGTCCAAAGCGGGCCAGTTCGGCGCGGCGCTCAAACTGTTCGATGGCGATGGTTTTGACGGTGGAATGCCAGAGCAGGTATTCACCCACGTTAAACGGTGGGCAGGTGACGGGTGGAAAGCCGCTGGATTTGATGGTCAGGGTAAAAGCGCCGGGGCGGGTCAACTCCGAAAAATCGGCCACCCACCAGTCGCTGCCCCAGCAATTTCCCCAAAAAACAAGCGGCTTTTTCAGCACTGTTGCGCCGTCCGTTTGCAGGCGGAAGGTGGCCCCCGGGGGCAGTGGGCCGCGCCACACGGCGCGCATGGGGGCGCGCAGGTCGTAGCCGATTTGGGAGGTGAGCAGGCCCTGGTTGTTTATATTGGCGGGTTGGTGGATGCTGGGTTGGTCGGTCATGGGTTTCCTTTTCGAATTCTGTATTTTGAAGGGCGTTGTGCTATTACTACCAACAATGTCTGAATCATTATACTGCGCTGGCGGTTGAAGCGCTTGTCGAATATGATAGGTCGTATAATCGTTTCTCTATTCTCTACTCACGGCCTTTTCCTGTCTCATTTCTTCCACGAGCGGGGTTATTGTAGTGAGGAAGACAATCGAGAGCCATGGATGAAATCAAACGCGAAAGTTTTTTCTCTACGATGAAGATACGTCCGGTTGCGACGCAGGCGGATCAATCGTTCGACGCGCTCTTTGTCGAGCACTGGTCGGCTGTCTATGGGACGCTGGCGCGGCTGGTGGGCGACCCGGCGGAAGCGGAAGACCTGGCGCTGGAAACTTTCCTGCGCTTGCACCAACGCTATCCGCTGCCCGAAGCCGGGTTCAACCTGGGTGGCTGGCTCTATCGTGTGGCGACCAACCTGGGGCTGCGCTCCATCCGCAGCTTCAAGCGCCGCGAACGATACGAACTGGCAGCAGGGAAGAATGCCCTCGAAACGGCGTCCGATAATCAGCCGGCAGAAATCCAGGCCCAAGAAGAAGAGCGGCAGGTCGCGCGCGCGATCCTGGCCCGCATGGATGCGCGTCAGGCGCAACTGCTGGTGATGCGACATTCCGGAGTGTCGTACAAGGAAATTGCCGCCGCGCTGAACCTTTCGCCAACGTCCATTGGCCCGTTGTTGTTGCGTGCCGAACGCGAGTTCGAAAAACGTTACCGCGAAACCCAGGAGGCAGCATGAACAAACACCTGAACGACGGCCAACTGCGGGCCGCGCTCGACGAAGAGTTGAACGCCGCAGAATTCGAACACCTGCAAGCCTGCGCCGATTGCCGCAGACGCAAGAGCGCCCTCCGGGCGCAAACGCGACAGGCGGCTGCCCCGCTGGCTTTCCTGGATTCGGCAGCGCAAGACCCCAACCCCGGCCGCGCAAGCGCGCAACAGGCGCTGCGCCGGTTCCATCAAGAATACATTCAAAAGGAGACTTCCATGTTCAAAAAATGGTTCGCTTCACCCGCCCTGCGCTACGCAGTCGTTGCGCTGCTGCTTATCACCCTGATCGCCAGCGTCCCCGCCACGCGCGCGCTGGCAGACCAGTTGCTCAGTCTGTTCCGCGTCCAGCAGGTGACGGTGGTGCAGATCGATTTTACCGGCATGCAGCAGTTGACCGGCGATGGGCCGCTCGGTCAGCAGATTAGCCAGTTGCTCTCGAATTCCATTACAATCACGCAGAAACCCGGCGATCCGATCACCGCGACGGATGCGGCCCAGGCCAGCCAACTGGCAGGCTTCACCGTCCGGCTGCCGCAGGGCAAAACTGCTTCGCAGATCAGCGTGCTGAAGGCTTCGGCCTATACCTTCAAAATTGACCGGGCCAAGGCCCAGGCGCTCCTCGACGAGGCCGGGCGCAGCGACCTGCTGCTGCCCGCTTCCATCGATGGGCAGGATATCTCGATCACCATCCCGGCCGGGGTCAGCGCCGCCTATGGAACCTGTCCGCCTAAGGGCGGCAATAGCGAAAGTCCGCTCGGCGGCGGTTCGACGGGCCGCCGTTATGCCGACTGCATCCTGTTTGCGCAGATCCCCAGCCCCACCGTCAGCGCTCCCGCCGAGGTCAATGTGGCCCAGTTGGCCCAGATCGGCCTGGAGTTCACCGGCATGAGCAACGCCGAGGCCGCCGCCTTCGCCAATAGCGTCGATTGGACCTCCACGCTGGTCATCCCGATCCCCCGGAACGCCGCCACCTATCAGCAGGTCAGCGTCGACGGCGTTACCGGAACCCTGATCCAGCGGCCCGCGGACGATGCGCCCCAGTTTTCGTTGATCTGGGTCAAGGATGGCATTGTCTACGCCATCGGCGGCTTGGGCAGCAATTCGGATCAAGCCGTCCAGATGGCAAACTCACTCCCGTAGGAGCTTTATCCACGAAGTTCACCCTGTAAAATCATCAGGGCAGGCGAAGGGCGCGGAGTTTAAAGATTTTCCTTCGTGAACTTCGTGTCCTTCGCGGACAGAACTTCTTGCTTGAAAGAGATTTTATGCCTATCGCCCCCGCCATCCAAACCAACCAGTTACGCAAAGTCTTTGGCGAAAACGCCGCCGTCAAGAGCCTCACCCTGCAAGTGGAGCAGGGTGAGGTCTTCGGTTTCCTCGGCCCCAACGGCGCGGGGAAAACCACCTCGATCAAGATGCTGCTGGGGCTGATCCGGGCCACGTCCGGGTCGGCGATGCTGCTCGGCGCGCCGGTCGGCGATCGCGCCGCCCTGGCGCGCATCGGCTTCCTGCCGGAGCATTTCCGCTTCCAGGATTGGTTGAGCGCGGCTGAATTCCTGGGCTTGCACGGCCAATTGCTCAACATGGAGGCCCGCGACCTGAAACTGCGCGTCGATGAACTGCTCGAACGTGTGGGCTTGAACGACTTTCGCGGCAAACAGTTGCGCACCTTCTCGAAGGGGATGCTGCAACGCATCGGCCTGGCCCAGGCGCTGCTCAACCGTCCCGCGCTGGTGATCCTCGACGAGCCGACCTCCGGCCTCGACCCGGTGGGCCGCCGCCTGGTGCGCGACATCATCCGCGACCTGCGCGAAAAGGGGACGTGCGTCTTCCTGAACTCGCATCTGCTGAGTGAGATCGAAGTCACCTGCGACCGGGTGGCATTTATCCGGCATGGCGAAGTGGTGCGCGTGCTGGAGATGGCCTCGCTCGACACCGAAAAGTCTAGCGTGACGATCCGCGCCGGGAAGCTCTCCGCCGAGGCCCTGGCGGGACTGGCGCAGTGGGGCAGGGATATCCGCGCCGACGGCGCGCAGGTGACGCTCAACATCCAGAGCGAGGCCGTCCTGCCAGAAATGACCCGTTATCTCGTCGCGCAGGGCGCGGAAATTTACGCGCTGACGCCCAACCGCATGTCGCTCGAAGAAATCTTCATCGAAACCGTCGGGAAGGATGGCGGGCTATGAAATCGATCTGGATCATCACACAAATGACCTTCCGCGAAGCCATCCGCAAAAAGATCGTGCTGACCGGGCTGGTGCTGGGTGTTTGTTTCCTGCTGGCGTTCTCGGTCGGGTTTCACTTGATTACCTCCCAGATTGTATTGGCGGGGAAGGCAGCCGCGGCAGAGGGCCAGATGAACCAATCGATGAGCAGCGTTGCCGCCCACGAGGGTATCAACACGCTGCTGTTGGCCGGGCTGTACGCCGTCGCGTTCCTGTGCATTGCCATGGCGGCCCTGCTCGGGGCGGATACGCTCTCCGGCGAGATCAACTCCGGGACGATCCAGACCATCGTCACCAAGCCCATCCGCCGCTCGGACGTGGTGCTGGGCAAATGGCTGGGGTTTGCCGGATTGCTGGGGCTGTACTTCCTATTGATGGGCGGCGGCACCGTCGCCAGTGTCTTCATCCAATCCGGCTATCTTCCCAATAATTTGCCGGCAGGGATGGGGCTGATCTACCTGGAAACCCTGCTGGTGATGACGGTTTCGTTGATGTGTTCGAGCGTCTTCTCGGCCCTGGCCACCGGCGGGACGGTCTTCGGCCTGTACGGCTTGGCCTTTATCGGCGGCTGGATCGAACAAATCGGCGCGGTGCTGCATAACGACACCGCCATCAAAGTCGGCATTGTCACCAGCCTGATCATCCCCAGCGAAGCGCTCTGGCGGCGGGCTGCCTTCGAAATGCAATCGCCTATCGCGGGCATCATGGGCATATCTCCGTTTGGGACGACTTCGGTGCCGAGCGGCTTAATGATTGTATATTCGGGGCTGTATCTGGTGGTTGCGCTGGCGCTCTGCATCCGCTTTTTTCAAAGGCGGGATTTGTAGGGCGGTTTGACCCCAATGAATTCCACTTCCTTGGGGATTTCCGTGATACCCCACCAGCCCGTAAGTCGGAATCAATTCCGATTTACGGGCTGGTTTTGCGCAAATGGCAAAGTGACGTATAAAGCGATATATAATTGGGGCAAAGGAGAAATCACACATGCCACGTTCCCCTGAAACTCGCGGAAACTGCGCCTACTGCGGTGAAACCATCACCAAACGCAGTGTCCCAAAACACCTGGCGGGCTGTTCCAAACGGCAAGCCAGCCTGCAAGCTGTCGAAAGTGCCAAGACGCCCGCCGAAACACTCTGGCATTTGCGCATACAAGACGCCTACGACAAAAACTTTTGGTTCGACCTTGAAATGCGCGGCTCCAGTACGCTGACCCAACTGGACAGCTACCTGCGCGCCATCTGGCTGGAATGCTGCGGGCACTTGAGCGAATACACCATCGGCGGCTGGAGCGGCACAAAAGTGGGCAAAGCCCGCAAAGCCGATGGCGTTTTTCAGCCGGGGCTGGTCTTGCGTCATTATTACGATTTCGGCACCACT
>JBARBA010000349.1:0-24026 GCA_049792555.1 Anaerolineales bacterium | reverse complement strand
TGCCATGACTCCCGAAGTTGATCAGAACCCCCACTTTCATGCCGGTTGCTTTCAGATAATTCAAGACCTGCGCTTCCTCTTTACCACTCAGGGCGTCAAGCGCCTTGAATTCGACCAAAATCTTCTCATAGCAAACCATGTCTGCCGCATATTCCTTGCTCAAAAAATGTTCCTTGTACTTGACCTGAATCCGCTTCTGCGCTTCGAAAGGAATGCCCCGCGCCGCCGCTTCGATTCCCATCGCTTCCTGATACACCGGCTCCAGAAACCCCGGCCCCAATTCCCGATGCACCTCAATCGCCGCCCCCACAATTGCAAAGACTTCCTCCTTGTAAATCAACTCCATAACTGGCCTCCAAAAAAAAGATTTTGATCTTTCTCTATCTTCTGCTCTTAACTTAGTGCCCTTCGTGTTCTTCGTGGATTCTTTGGGTTTTCGCTTTTCCCCGCAGCCTCATAAAATCCAGCACCTTCGGCATCAGCCGCGTATACATTGCATACCACAACGGGTTGGGCGCAAAATCCCAGGCACCCAGCGTGCGCGCCACATACCCGCCCAGCCCCTCCTTGAAGCGAAACACGCCCCACATCGCATCCGACTCATCGAACACATCCGGCGCGCCCCACAGATCGTAAATGCGGCACCCGCGCGCCTTCGCCCACTTCATCGCCTCCCACTGCAACAAATACGCCGGCATCTTCTCGCGGTGCGCCTCGCGCGACATGCCGTAAACGTAATAGGCCCGCCCGGCAAAGGCAAACAGGAAGACCGCCGCCACCGGCTCGCCGTCCACTTCGGCAATCAAGGGCTGCGCAAAAGGCATGGATGCCTGCCCAAACGTGCGCCAGACGGTTTGGTAGTAATGCTCTTCGCGGATCATAAACCCGTCGCGCGCCGCCGTTTCGGCGTACATGCGATAGAGCATGGGGAAGTCCGCTTCTGTGCCTGCGCGCACACTGACGCCCTTCTTCGACGCCAGGCGCGTGTTATAGCGTGTCTTCTGCTTCATGCGCGCCAGCATTTCATCTTCGGATGCGGACACATCCAGCAATACCGTGTTACGGAACTGGATCTGGTCCTGAGAGAATTGCCACCCCCGGCGGGACAAATCCGCGCGAACGGCCTCGCCGCCTGGTTCCGTTACCGCATCCTCCGCGCCAGGGAGGCCGGTCCCCAGCACGATGTCGGGATCGAGTTTCAGGAAGATGGCCCCCTGCTGACGGGCCAGCCCCTGCAAATCGTCCAGCACGCGCCGACGCAGCGGGGCGTCGCTCCAGTCCAGGTTCGGCCCCTTCGGGCAGTACAAAATACACAGGCGCGCAGCCAGTCCGCGACGGATGACGGTCTTTTTCAGGATCAGCGCCGCAGCCTTCGGGGCAGATGCGTATTCCGTAATGCGTGAGGCGTAATTTACAGTTCCATCCGCATCCCAGACGGCGTACAACGGCTGCCAGCCGCCCGCCGCCTTGACCTGTGCCCATTCATGGGTTTGCAGGAAGTGCGGGTTGGGCAGGGTGGAAATCAGGGAGTTCCAATAGAGTTCGTTTTCCATTTTCAAATATACCCGACAAAAAAAGTCCCGCCAGCGGCGGGCTTATGAATTGGTGTGATCGGTTTCATCATCGACTTCCATTTTGAAAAGCGGTGCATCTTCTGGATGCGCCAAACGTGGAGACCGGCAACCAATTCTTATTTTCTCATAGAGCACTTTTCCCTCACTTAACGCTGAACGCAGAAATGAACCTTTGATTGCCCGAAACTTCCTGATTTCATCTGGCGTTGTGACAACAATATCTTTAGGGACCAAAAAATGTGCCAGCGCCCGCCGGATTTGAATGGCAGCTTTGCGTTTATCTGTTGTTTCCGGCAGCACCACCAGCAAATCCACGTCACTGTCTTCCTGTCCCGCCCCACGCGCCAGCGAACCGAACAGGATCACTTGATTGGGGTGGAATTGATTCACGATTTGCTCGGTCATGCTGGAAAGAGTGGTTTGCGAAATCATGCTTTCATTATACACGCCTTCCCTTGGCCTCATTCAGGCATTTGCAGAAAACATGAGTTAAGGAGGATAGACACCAGGGAATTCCAAGTCGAGGTGGACAACATAAGCGCTTATCGTTTTGATTTCTTCAAGCGCCTGCATAACTCCAATAAAGGGAAAACAAATAGCCCTCCTAAAAACATTCGGTCCGCGTCTACGATGGAGAGTAGCCCAAGATTGAAAACTATAAACGGAATCGGAAACCAAAAAGAAAGTGTCTGGAAATAAATGCCGCGTATGCTGCAAACACCGCCAGGATTAGGACTTCCAAACAACAAAACCAGGAACGGCGGGAGATGCACCGAATCGTCTTGCCCAATCCTTTTGTGCAAATACCTTCCCCAGAACCAACCCAGTATTGCGAAGACGACAGAGAATAAGATCCCAATAATATTCCCCACTGTTTATTCCCTTCCAGCAAACCGCCACAAATACAACCGGTACAACCACGGCATATACACCCGATCCAACGCCTGGCTTGCGCGCTTGACCTCGCCGCCGAAGCTGCGCTTGAAGCGGTAGACGCCCCACAGGCCGTCGTGACGGGTTTCAAATTCGGCTTCGAGCGTCGCCTCGTCGGCGTCGGGGACGCCCCACAGGTCGTATTCGGCGCAGCCGCGCGCTTTGGCCCAACGCATGGCTTCCCATTGCAGCAGGTAGGTCGGCATGCGGTTGCGCTCCTCGTCGTTGGATGCGCCGTAGAGATACCAACTGCGCGTCCCGACGGCGAAGATCATCAGCGCCGCCAGCGGCTGGCCTTCGAACTCGGCCACCAGCAATTCGGCCATGCCCGCCGGGTGGAATAATTCATAAGCTTTTCGGTAATAGTCCAGGGAATGCACGCCGAAGCCGTCGCGCCCGCCGGTGACTTGCATTAAACGGTGAAAGCCTTCGAGGTCGTCCCAGGCGCGGACGGTGACGCCCTTCTTCTCCGCCAGACGCACGTTGTAGCGGCATTTCTGTTTCATGCGGTTCAGAATGTCAGTTTCAGAACCTTCCAACGAAAGAATAACTGTGCGAGGGGGTTGGATGTTGTGAAGAGAAGTTTTCAGTGACCAGTGTTCAGTGTTCAGTGCCTGGCTACCAATTACTGATGACGGAACACTGTTTTCCCACTGATCCGGCTCGATCTTTAGAAAAACGGCGCGCTTTTTACGGCAGGCGGCATCCACTTCCCCCCAAAACCGCTCACCCCCTTGCGGGGACAGGCTGCTCACTGATAACTGTTCACCCCCTAGCGGGGACAGGCTGAACACTGGTTTCGGCATGTAAGCGAGCGTAAACCCCAGCGGCAGTTTACGAAAAAGGATTTGCGCGCCCATCTCCTTAGTGACTATACGCAAATATTCCCAACCAAAACCTGCTTTTAGTTCGCCCCACTCGGCGGTTTGCAAGACGTGCGCATTCGGGTGCGCCGCGACAAATCGCTTCCACGCATCAAAATCAACTTCGGGCATGTTACACCACCGACGTTACGTCGGGCGGCGGCGGGGTCGCGCGGACGGCCGCGCCGGGGATGGTTTCATCGAGCAGGCGGATGATTTCGTCGGCGCGGCTGGCGCTCACCATCGCGGAAAGCCGGCCCAGGGTGGCAGTCAGCGCGTCGCTGACGACCAGGTCCTCGCTCGTCGAGCGGAAAATGTCCGGGTGGTCGGTCTTGTCGTAGGTTTTGTCGTCCTCCCACAGTTCCTCGCGCAGCTTCTCGCCGGGACGGATGCCGGTAAAGACGATCTCGATGTCGCGGCCCGGCTCCAGCCCCGAAAGGCGGATCAGGTCTTCGGCCAGGTCGAGGATGCGGATTTGTTTGCCCATGTTCAGCAAAAAGGCCTCGCCGCCCTGCCCCATCGAAGCGGCCTGCAACACCAGATGCACGGCCTCCGGGATGGTCATAAAGTAGCGTTCCATGTCGGGGTGCGTGATTTGCAGCGGCCCGCCGTTGGCAATCATGCGCTTGAAAAGCGGCACCACGCTGCCGCGACTGCCGAGCACGTTGCCAAAACGCACCACCGAATAGGCGCGGCCCGTGCGGCGCGCGGCGTCCAGGACGATCATCTCGGCCATGCGTTTCGTCGCGCCATAGACGTTGGCCGGGTGGACGGCTTTGTCCGTTGAAACCAGCACCAGACGCTCCACCCCGCACTTGTCCGCCGTTTCGACCAGGTTGCGCGTGCCGAACACGTTGTTCGCCACCGCTTCCTCGACATTGGTCTGCATCATCGGCACGTGCTTGTGCGCGGCGGTATGAAAAACCACTTCGGGCTTGTATTGCTCGAAAATCGCTTTCAGGCGGACGGGGTCGCGCACGTCGGCGATGACCGGCGCCAGTTCGAGCGATGGATAATCTTCTTTGAGTTCGAGCAGGGCCTCGAAGATGCTGTTCTCGCCGTGCCCAAGCAACACCAGGCTGACGGGGTCCCAGCGCGCGATCTGGCGGCACAACTCGCGGCCAATCGAGCCGCCCGCGCCGGTGACGAGCACACGTTTGCCTTTGAGCGCCTCACCGATCAATTCCTCGTGGATACGCACCGGTTCACGGCGCAACAAATCGGTAATTTCCACTTCACGCAGGCGGCTGACGTTGACCTTGCCGCCCAACAGTTCATAGATGCCGGGCATCGTCCGAAAGGGAATGCCTTTCAGGCGGCAGATATCCGCCACCAGGCGCACGACCTTGCCCGGCGAAGATGGAATGGCAATGATGATCTCATCCACCGGATGTATATCAACGATGTGCGCCAAGTCGAGCAGCTTGCCGATGACCTGCACGCCATAAATTTGGTATTTCTGTTTGGCCGGGTCGTCGTCGAGGAAGCCGACCGGCTCCAGTTTCAACTGCGGGTTTTTTTGCAATTCTTTGACCACCAGCGCCCCTGCATCGCCCGCGCCGATGATGAGCACCTTGCGGCTTGCGCCAGTGGCGCGCGGCGCGGACGATTCGGCCAGGATGCGCAACGCAAAGCGCATCCCACCGACCAGGATCAGCGAAAGCAGCCAGTCGATGGCCAGCACCAAACGCGGGAAACCCGGGCCAAGCCATCCCGTCCAGTACAGGCTCATCGCAACCGCCGAAAGAATGACCGAGGCGGTTGTCACTGCGGCGGCGATCAGCTTAAGCTCACTGACGCTGGCGTAGACCCACAGGCGGCGGTACAGGCCGAACAGGTAATACACCAGCGGCTTGATCAGCAACGCGAGCGCAATCAGCCACAGCGCGCCTTGCAAATAAAGCGGCACAAAGTCAGGCGTGAAATCCAGACGCAGGGTGTAACTGCCCAGCACCGAAACGGCGATGAGCAGAATATCTGCAAAGAAGACGAAACGATTTCTAAAACGATGGCGCATGGGGGTAAGCTCGTATTGCGTAATGCGTATTGCGTAATGGCCGGCTAAAGATTTTTACGCATTACGCAACACACATTAATTTATTTTCATCCAATCGACCACAGCCTTCAAACCATCCTTTAGGCAAGTTGTGGCCTTGAAGTCGAGAAGTTCCGCCGCTTTGCGCGGGTTGCCGAGCGAGCGGTAAATGTCGCCAGGCCGGGGTGAGGCAAATTCGGGGGCGAGCGCAAAGGGGAAGAAATCCATCAGGGCTTCGATCAGGTCAATCACGCGCGTCTCTTCCCCGGTGCAGACGTTGAAGACCTGCCCAGGCGCAGCGGAATGCTCGGAGGCCGCCAGGTTGGCGCGCACCACGTCGCCCACGTAGACCAGGTCGCGGGTCTGGCGGCCGTCGCCGTAGATGGTGATCGGTTTGCCTTCGAGCAGGCGGCGGACGAAGATCGGCACGGCGGCGGCGTACATCGAGTCGGGGCGCTGGCGCGGCCCATAGACGTTGAAATAGCGCAGGGCTGCCACGTCGACACCAAAGGAGCGGGTATACATCTCAGCGTAGAGTTCGTTCACTCGTTTGGAGACCGCATACGGGGAGAGCGGTCGCAGCGGGGTTTGCTCGTCGACCGGCAAGGCATCCGAATCGCCATAGACCGCCGTAGAAGAAGCCAGGACAATCCGCCCAACGCCGGCTTTGCGCGCCGCTTCGAGCAGGATTTCCGTCCCGCGCTGGTTGATATCGAAACAGGTCAGCGGATCGTCCATCGACTGCGGCACGGAAACGAAAGCGGCTTCGTGGAAAATAACATCCACGCCTTTGACGGCTTCGGCCACTTTGGCCGAATCGCGCAAATCGCCTTCGACCAGATCGATTTGTAAACCAACGAGATTTTCGCGCCTGCCGGTGGAAAAATCATCCAGCACACGCACAAATGCGCCCTGCTGCCCCGAAACTGCGTCGGGACTTTGCCCCGAAATTGCGTCGGGACTTTGCCCCGAAACTACGTCGGGACTTTGCCCCGAAACTGCATCGGGACTTCGAAGCAGGGCGCGGACAAGATGAGAGCCGATGAAACCGGCGCCGCCCGTTACAAGGTATTTTTTCATTAGCGTCCTTTGCGCCCAAACACGGTGCTGATGGTGCGCAGGATAATGGCGATGTCCATCATCATCGAGCGGTGTTTGATGTAATACAGATCATATTCGAGTTTGATGGCGGTGTCTTCCACGTTGGAGGCGTAGCCGTAATTGACTTGCGCCCAACCACTGATACCCGGCTTGACCAGCAAACGCGCGCGATAGAAAGGGATTTCTTCCTGGAAGGTTGCCACCCACTGGGCGCGTTCGGCGCGCGGACCGGCAAGGCTCATCTCGCCGCGCAACACGTTCCAGAACTGCGGAAATTCGTCCAGGCGGGTGACGCGCAAGAAGTTGCCCACGCGCGTGATGCGAGGGTCTTTTTCGCCGGCCATCTGCGCCCTGCCGTCTTTTTCGGCATCCTGGATCATGGTGCGAAACTTGACAATCTCGAATTCCTTGCCGCCCTTGCCCAGGCGTTCCTGCCAGTACAGGATGGGCATGCCGCTTTCGATCAGGATGGCCAAGCCGACAAAAGGCAGCAACACGATGAAAATCATCAGGCCAACGATGGAACCGATAATATCCAGGAGACGTTTGCCAAGTTCGTACAAGCCGTCTGAGCGGGTTTCGTCCACAAAGGAACGCAGCACCCAATCGGATTCGAGGTGGTGGATGGGCACGCGGCCCAACAGTTCCTCGGAGATGGTCTGCATGCGGACGATCTCGATGCCTTTTTCTTGCGCATCCAGCAATATTTGGAAGGTGCCGCCCAGCATTTCACCTGAGATGGAGACGATCACATCTGAAACGTTGAACTGATCGACAAGCGCAAGCAATTGCGCGCTGCACCCAAGCACGGAATAACCTTCGAACGCTTTTCCAAGCTTTTGCGGGTCGTCGTCGATAAAGCCGACCAGCGTAAAAGGCGGCGGACTGAGCGTTTTATAAATCTGGGCCAGCGAGATGCCGTTCACGCCCGCCCCGGCGATCAGCACCCGCCGTCCAAACCTTTGCGATTGGTAAATACGGATGTAAACGCGCCGCCACAACAAGGTCAGCAAGATGACCAGGATCAGGAAACCGCCCACGCCGCGCCGGTTGATCAAGCCGGGTTCAGGAGAGGCAAAGTAGATCAGCAGGTAAACCAGGCCACCCATCAGCCCGGCAACCGTCACCGCGCGCGTGGTGCGCTGCCAACTGGCCGCCCGGTGAATGTCATATAAATCCACCAGCAACAACATCCAGACTAGCGGCAAAAGATAAAACCAGGAGGACACGCGCGCGCGGAAGAAATCGATGGAAAACTTGATCCATTCATCTCCAGCCGCCCAGAAATAGACCCCGCCAATGATGGCCAAAATGCCCATCAGCAAATCGCCGAGGAACAAGATGACGCGCTGGTCGTTGGGCCGCAAACGGAAGGTTGTTTTGGGTAAGTCAGAAGACATGCGTTAGGTTTTCCAGATTACTTGGTTTCGTTGCATTGGGTGGGATTAGCCCACACCTATTGATGATTAACCGGTCTTGTTCCAACCAGCTTCATTCAATACTTGACGAGCCACACCGTCTAATTCTTCAGATACTTCGCGGTCGGTTGGTGACAACGCCAGTCGTTCTAGATCATCGCGGAAAGATAGAGCAAGTTCGGGCGAATTACGAATGATGATGCTTATTATCCAATATTTCCAAGTTTCGTCTTGAGAAAGCAAAATATTTTGGATGTGCGGAATAAGAGGCTTGCCAATTGAAATGAGAAATGGCGCCAAAACTGGAGCGACAGGCCAGTTGTAATCTTGCAACCACGCTAGCAACTGCGGCAGAATTGGGGCAACCGCCGGATAACCAGCTTGAATAGCTGCTCGAGCTCGATCTGTATCAAACTTGTGCTGTGGAATAAGAGCTTGAATGTCATTCATGGAATTAGTAAAAGGAGGATTGCCTTTGGTGGAGAGTCTGGCCAACACAGGCTTACCCCGCGTCAGGACGAACCATTCCTTGTAGCATACTCCACAAGAAGCCGCCGCCCCAGGCAACGTGCATGACTGCAATCGCCAGCGGCAACCCAAATACCAGGGAAAATTCCCTGCGCTGCAAGGCGGCGCGCAGGGCAAACCATTCCAATATGCCAATATATAGCAGAAGTTCAATTGCAATGACCCCACGCAAGACCGGCAAAGCCAGCGCCGCTACAGCCCCCACAACCAGGCTCAAGACAAACAGCGGCGGCAGCGCCTGTCGCCAGCGCAGCGTGGCAGGGTAACGGCGCAGCATCTTCCACTTCCAAAAGCCGTAGCGGGCGTACTGCTTTGCCAGCGCGGTAAACGTCGAGCGCGCAAAATACACCGAGCGGATGGCGGGGTCGAGCCAGATTTTCCCGCCAAAGCGGCGGATACGGGCGTTGAATTCGTAATCTTCATTGGCGAGCAAGGACTCGTCGTACCCGCCAATTTTATCCACCAAAACGCGCCGCCAGCCCCCGAAAGGGACCGTATCCACGTAAGCGGCTTCTTTGGCGTGACGATAGAGCGCATCGCCCACCCCCAGCGGATGCGCCGCCGCAACGGCGATGGCCCTGGCTGCCCACGTCTCCGCGCCGGGGCGGATTTCCCAGACCCCGCCAACGTTATCTGCCTTGTCGGCTTGAAGCGCCGCGACGGTTTTCTCGACGTAATCGGGGTACGGCGCGGAGTGCGCGTCGAGGCGGATAATCATTGCACCGGAGGAAGATTCCATCGCGCAGTTCAAAGCTGCGGGGATGGTTCGAACGTTGTTGTCCACCACTTGCAGGCGCAGGTCTGGGTGAACAAGCTGGAATTCGGCAATCGCCTCGCGCGTCCGGTCGGTCGAATGGCCGTCGGCGATGGTCACATCCATTTGGGCGCGGGGATAGGTTTGGGAAAAAATCGCATCCAGCAAAAAATGGATGCGTTTTTCTTCGTTATAACAGGGCACAATAATGGAAACAGAGAATGGGTTCATTGCGATGGACAATTGTGGGTTTATTTTTTACGATGGACAATCGTAGACGCATCGGGGTTAACCAGCGGAAGTTGTACCACAAATTCACTTCCCACTCCCACAATACTACGGACACTGATTTTACCACCATGCGCGCGGACGATTTCACGCACAATTGCCAGCCCCAGCCCCACGCCGTGATGGACGCCCCCGGCGCGTGACGGGTCCACCTGATAAAAACGGTCGAAGACATGCGGCAGCGCCTCGGGTGGGATGCCCGCGCCGGTATCCGCCACTTTGACTGAAACAGAATCGCCCATCGACGCGGCGCTCAACTCCACCCGCCCGCCGGTCGGCGTATATTTCAAGGCATTATCCACCAGGTTAATGAAGACCTGCGCCAGCCGATCCCCGTCGCCGGTAATGGACGGAAGCCCTGCCGCCCGGACTGCCAACGTCACCCCGGCCTGACGGGCCTGCATCTCAAAACGTTCGCCGACGCTGTTGAGCAGCGCCGTCAAATCAACGGGGATGCGCTTCAGGTCGGCGATGCCTGCGTCGAGACGGGCCAGGTCCAGCAGGCCGAGCACCATGCGGTACATGCGGCTGGCTTCGTTATAGATCACCTGCGCCGACTGTTTTTGCGCTTCGGGTGTCGCGGCGGCGCCATCCAGGATGGCCTGGGCAAACCCCTGGATCGAAGTAAGCGGCGTCTTTAACTCGTGCGAGACGTTGGCAACAAAGTCCCGCTGCGATTTCCGGCCGGATTCTACGCGGGCGGTCATGGCATTGAATGCGCCGACCAGTTCACGGACTTCGCTGGGACCTTGCAGGGGGAGCGGGCTGGCTGCCCCACCGGCCTGGCCGAATTCCCGTGCAGCGTTAACGATACGTTGGAGCGGGTCGGCCACCCAACGCGCCATCCAGAATGCCAGGAACAGGGCCAACACCAGGGCCAACCCACCGCCGATCAAAAAGGGCGGCAAGAGGTCGTCGGTCAGGATGTTACGCAGGGTAGCCGCCGGGCGAGGGACAGCCGTCACAAGGAAATTGCCATTGTCCAGCTTTTGGAAAGCAAACAACCAGGGTTTATTCTGGCCGTCGAGAACCGTTTGATTTAAGCGAATCAGGCGAAAAAAGCGGCGCGTTTCCAACGATGGAGAAACCCCGGCGCGCGAGTCTGCAATTACCTGGCGGTCTGCCGAAACCACCAGCAGACGCATATTGAAAAGTTTATCCTGGCGCTTCAGTTCTGCTGCGAGCTGGTCTGGCGGCAGGTTTGACCATTGCGCCTGATTTGCCAGCAAAATGGATTGCACCGCATCCAATTGCGCCCCGGTTTGGCGATAGATAAACGGGTTGTTGACCAAATAAATGAAAAAGATAACCGCCACCACCAGCAAAGCAGTCACAATCAGGAAAGCATAAGTCAGCCAGAGACGGGT
Organism: Anaerolineales bacterium; assembly: GCA_049792555.1. Lineage (GTDB taxonomy): Bacteria > Chloroflexota > Anaerolineae > Anaerolineales > Villigracilaceae > UBA5195. The sequence goes on along the minus strand of JBARBA010000349.1, from coordinate 13,165 downwards.
GCGGATGGAGGAGAACATTTAATGATTTATGATTTAGCGATTGGCGATTGGGCGAAAGACCGCCGCCCAACCGGCTAACCGACCAACTTGTACCCGACGCCTGTTACCGTTTCGATTTTGGCGGCGCTGGTCGAGAGTTTTTTGCGCAGTTGGGCAATATGCACATCTACGGTGCGGGTTTGGCCGGAATATTCAAAGCCCCAGGCTTTTTCGAGCAACTGCTCGCGCGTAAAAACCCGTCCGGGCTGCCCGACCAGGGTGAGCAACAGGTCGAATTCTTGGGCGCGCAAGTCCACGGGGAGTCCGTTGCAAAGCACTTCGCGGCGTGTAGAGTCGATCGTCAGGTCGGCAAAATGCACAGGCGCGCTGGCGCGCTCCGCCGCAGGGTGATCCGCGCGGCGCAGGATGGCCTTGACACGCGCCACCAGTTCACGCGGATTGAAAGGTTTGGTCAGATAGTCATCTGCGCCGAGCTCGAGGCCGATAATCTTGTCAATGTCCTCGTCGCGGGCAGTCAACATGATGATTGGCACCTGGTTGCCCCGGCCTCGAAGCATACGGCAAACTTCAAACCCATCCAGCTTGGGGAGCATGACGTCCAACACCATCAGCGCCGGTTTCAAGCGGTCTGCCGCCTCGATGGCTTTTTCCCCATCCGCAGCCGATGCGGTGTGAAAGCCCTCGCGCTCAAGGTACATGCGGGCAAGCTGGATAATGGAAGGTTCGTCGTCAACGAGCAGGATGGTGTCCACAAGCTTTAACGCAAGGCAGTGGCTTCAATTTCCACCAGTCCGCCTTTTGGAAGCCCTGCCACCGCAACGGTGGAGCGCGCCGGAGGAGTGGACGGGAAAAATTCACTGTACACAAAGTTCATCTTTTGGAAATCTGCCATGTCTTTCAAAAAGATGGTTGTCTTGACAATTTTTTCGAGACTTGCCCCGGCGGATTCGAGCACATTTTTCAGGTTGGCAAGCGCCTGACGGGTTTGGGCCTCAATATCTGCCGCGACCAGTTCGCCGGTAGCCGGGTCGATGCCCAGTTGACCGGAGCAAAAAACAAATCCGTCGGTCTGGATGGCGACGGAGTAAGGGCCGATGGCCTTGGGAGCCTGTGGGGCAATGATCGCGCTTCGAGTGGTCATAAATGTTCTCCTGGAAATGGGGATGGGACTGCCTCCATTTTACATCAAACCACCCGATGGTAACGAGGTTTTGGCTTGTCCCAACCCTTCTCCTCAACGGAGAAGGGTTGGGAACGAGGCAGCAAATTTAAGCGCCGCCGGTGGGGGTTGGCGTGGGGCGGTTCAGGCGCAACTCCAGCAGGGCCTGGGCCAGGGTCAGGCGCGTGGTTCCGATGGCGCTCTTATACTGCAACAAAGCCTGACGAATGCCCAGAACGGTGGCGCGGGCAGCAACCGGGTCCGTTACGTTGTCGTTGGCATCGAAACCGCTGCGAGCGTCGGCAAGGGATTTGGCCTGGTCATAGGATGGGCGGGCGGTTGCCAGGGCGCTCTCGTAAGCATCGAGGGCGGCCTGCGCCTGGGTCACATCTTGTCCGCGCGCTTTGGCTTTGGAGATGAATTTCTGAATTTGGGGGAACCCCAGGTCAAGGCGCTGGTAGATCAGTCCAATCCGCTTGATGTTTAACGTCTGCCGGGCAAAGACAAGCGCCAGCCGGGCATTGGCCTGCGGCCTGGCAGCAGGAGCCTGCGGCGTGGGGGCAGCAGCATAGGCGCTGCCAATGGGCAACCCCGCCCAGGCGAAAGCGACAACCAAAACAGTCATAACAATCTTGCGAAGAACGGTATTCATGGTAAGCCTCCGGTTGAATTGAGTGAGTAAAGTTATTCTTATTCTAAGGCCGGGAGGTTATCTGAATGTGTTGGAGATGTAAAAAAATTGTAAAAACTGGACAGGTGATGGTCACCTGCCCAGTTTTGATTGCTACTTTGGTCGCGGCCTGCGGCTGGGGGAGCGGGGAAATGAATCGCGCGGCGTCGCCAGGGGTTTGCCCGTCGAATGATGCGTGGCGTGCAATACGGGAGCAGGCATCCCCGATCGGGCTGACGTTTGCGGAGCAGGCGACTTGTAATCGAAGTCCGGCAGGGTTTCACGCGGCAGGGGTTTGCCCATGATCTTTTCGAGCGCGCGGATCATGTCGTTATCTTCGGGCGTGACCAGCGTGAAGGCGTCGCCGGTGCGCTCGGCGCGGCCGGCGCGGCCAATGCGGTGGATGTAGGCGTCTGCGGTGTCGGGCATGTCGTAGTTGATGACGTGCGTGATGCTCTCCACGTCCAGCCCGCGCGCGGCAATGTCGGTGGCAACCATGATTTGATAGAAGCCGCTCTTGAAACCTTTAAGCGCCGCCTGGCGCTGCCCCTGCGTGCGGTTGCTGTGCAGGCTGGTGACTTTGCACCCGGCGTTCTCGATTTGTTTTGCCAGGCGCTCGGCGCGGTGCTTGGTGCGCGTGAAAATCAGCACCGAAGCGGTGTCGGTTTGCTTGAGCAGTTTGAGCAACAGCGCCGTCTTCAAATGCTGCGGGGTGGGATAGAGCGCATGGGTGACGGTATGCACCGGGCGGCTCAGCCCCAGGATAATGCGCTGCGGGTTGCGCAGCGATTGGGATGCCAACTGCTCGATCTCCGCCGGGAAGGTGGCCGAGAAGAGCATCGTCTGGCGCTGGGCCGGGACGGCTTTCAGGATTTTGCGCACGTCGGGCAGGAAGCCCATGTCGAACATGCGGTCGGCCTCGTCGAGCACGAGCACTTCCACCCGGTCGAGGCGCGCGTGGCGCTGGTCGATCAGGTCCAGCAGGCGGCCGGGGCAGGCAACGATGATTTCAGCGCCATCGCGCAAGGCTTTGATCTGCGGAGCCGGGCCAACGCCGCCGTAAACGGTGGCGCTGCGCAGCCGGGTGCCGGCCCCAAGCGCGCGGATATTGTCGTTGATTTGTTCGGCCAACTCGCGCGTGGGCGTGACGATCAGGGCGCGGGTCTGGTTGCGCGGGCCGTTGAGCAATCGGTGCAAAATGGGCAGGACAAAGGCGGCGGTCTTGCCGGTGCCGGTCTGGGCCGTGCCGATCAGGTCACGACCGGCCAGGGCGGCCGGGATGGCCGCTTCCTGAATGGGCGTCGCTTCGTCGTATCCGGCTTTATTGATCCCCGCCAACAGGCGAGAATCGAGGTTGAACTGGTTGAAGTTCACAAAAGTTCCTTGTCTTCAGAAGTCAGTGGATGTGGGGGGATTGGGCGAACGCCCAAGGATTAACCGTTGCAAAGACTGCTGACTGAGTATGGATAAAGTAAGAGATGTTCGATGAAAAGATTATACTGCATTGCAGGCGGCGATGGATGCAAATTTTGAGGAAGCGCAGAGCAAAAACCGGCAGGTTTCCCGGCACAGCCAAAACATACTTGCAGGTCCGCATTTCTTATAAATATTCCAAACGGCGCAGGAGAAAAATAAAAGTGGGCTACAATAAGAGTATTATTGAACCGCTTCCTTCGCCCGCACCGCTACACGGAGAATCACCCGTTGGATCATTCATCTTTCTCCACGCTCATATGGGATGAAAAACACCTCAAGGCGCTCCTGCGCCTGCGCCAGTATCCCGCGCGCTTGATCCAGGCGGAACCCTGGCAGACATGGATCGAGCAGCGCGGCGGGCTTGAGCGCGTGCTCGATCACCTGCGCAACCATCCCCTGCCTCCATACCAAGAGCAAATACGCAATATCATCCTGGCCCATCCCGATGAGTCGGCCAGGTTCTATTACAGCAAGCTTAATATCAGCCCCAGCGCCTACTTTTTCCGCCTGAAGGATCTGACCCGCAGCCTGCTTTTGCAACTTAACGCCTGGAAACCAGAGCCGTCGATGGAATTTTCAAAATCGACGACCCCCATCAATGTGCCGGCGGCGCTGACGCCGCTGATCGGCGCGGAGAAAAGCCTGGCAGGCGTCGTGGCCATCTTGCGGCGCGCGGGCGTGCGCCTGCTGACGTTGACCGGCCCCGGCGGCGTGGGCAAGACCCGCCTGGCGATTGCCGCGGGCACATCGATGCTCGAAGACTTCCCCGACGGCGTTTTCTTCGTCCCGCTGGAAACCGTCAACGACCCGGCGCTGCTGACCACCCAGATCGCGCGTTCACTGAACATGGAAACCACTGCGGCGCAGTCGCTACTCGAAGCGCTCAAAGCCTATTTACGCGAGCGGCAGATGTTGTTGATCCTCGATAATTTCGAGCAGATGATCCAGGGTGGGCCAATGGTGACGGATCTGCTACAGGCAGCGGGCAATCTCAAGGTATTGGTTACCAGCCGCGAAGCGCTCAATGTGTATGGCGAAATACGTTTCACCGTCCCTGAACTGACCCGGCCGGACCCGGGCAACCTGCCTTCCCCGGAACAATTCAGCCAATGGCCTGCGCTGGACTTGTTCGTCCAACGTGTGCAGGCCCGCCACCCGGAATTTAGCGTGAACGAGGCAAACCTGGAAGCCATCGTAGACATCTGCCACCGTCTGGACGGTCTGCCGCTGGCCATCGAACTGGCCGCTGCGCAGGTCAGGCTGCTGTCACCCGACCAGGCACTGCCGCAACTGGAATATGGATTGAAAGCGTTGAGGGACACTTCGCGCGACAGACCGTCGCGTCAACGGACCCTGTGGGACGCCATCGACTGGAGTTACCAACTGCTGCCGCAGCCCGAAAAAGCGATCCTCAGACGGCTGGCGGTCTTTGGGCGCGAATGGAGCCTGGATGCGGCCCGGGCAGTCTGCCAGATGGACGACCTGTTTGCCAGCCTGGAAGAATTGGCGGATAAGAACCTGCTGCGTTACGCCGGGTCAGGCGAAGACGGCGACGCACGTTTTCAGATGCTGCAACCCGTGCGTGAATACGCTTTCGATCAGTTGGACATCCACGCAGAAGCCGAACAGACGCAACGCCGCCACGCCCGCTATTTTATGGAAATGGCGCAAAGCGCCGAGCCGGCCATTGGCAGTCCCGGGCAATTGCGCTGGGTGCGTTGCATCAAGCAAGAGCGCGAAAACCTGCAACTTGCGCTGCAATGGATGCTCGACCGGCAGGAAATTGAGATGGCTTTCACCCTGTTGGGAGCCGTTTGGCGTTATTACAATATGCTGAATATATGGGACGAGACCAAATCGTGGATGGAGCGCGCCCTGGCGCAGGGGCCGCATTTGACACCTGCCCTCCCGCAGGACACCGGGCTTACCCTACGGGCACAAGGTCGTCGTGAACACTCAGCCGAACGGACAAATGCGGCGGGCAGCGCCAGCGTGTCTTGGACGGCAGTCCAAGGGGAAAGCGCAGCGCGTGTAAAGGCGCTGTGGGGCGCCGCCTGGCTGGCAACCCACTATAACGACGTTGCCCGGCAAATGCTATTTGCCGAGGAAGGCCTGGCCCTGGCCCGGAAAATCGGCGACAAACTGCTAATCGGGCTGCTGCTGCAGAACGTGGCAGACGGGCTGCGCCGGCGCAAGCAATACGATCAGTCCATGTCGCTGCTGGAGGAAAGCCTGTCTTTGTTTCGCCAGATGAACAACCAGGGAGAGGTCGCCTGGGTGCTCTACCATATGGCCGATACGGTTTGGGATCGCGGCGAACACGCCCGCAGTATGGAAATCCGTCACGAAAGCCTGGCGATTTTCCGCGCCATCGGCGACCAATGGTCGGCGGCCTCCACCCTGCGACAGATTGGCACATTTGCCCTGGAAGACGGGGATTATCAACTGGCTACGGAAGCCGAGACGGAGTGCCTGGGGATGTTCAGGGCCATCGGAGCCAAACAACTGATTAACTTCACGCTCCATCATTTGGCGTCGCTTGCATGGCAGCGCGGCGATTTCGAGCAGGTGAAGGTGCTGGTCGAGGAAAGCCTGGCGCTTTCCAGGGAAGTTGGGGATCGGCGGGGAGTTGGCCGGGCGCTCAACTTCCAGGGGCGGCTGGCGCTCCAGCAATCGGATTTGGCCGCAGCCAGGGAGCTTCTTGAAAAAGCGCAGACGGTTTTGCAACAAGTGGGCGACCCGGCGGCGCTTGCCGAGAATCTTGAATGCCTGGAGCGTTTGGCGCAACAGCAGGGGCGGGTCTGAGACCCGCCCCAACGGTCGGGACGTGTGCCCGCCAGGGGGTAGACCCTGTCCCAACGGAATAGGGCGGGCTGCCTGCACTGTGCGCACACCCATTGCAAGAAGCTGTCGTTTGGCGTGTGCGGCGGGCTGTGCGCGGCTGCCCAGGCGCAGGGCAGTGATGGGGATGGGAGCAAGGTGATCCATCGGCAGTTTCCTTATGTTGGATGAGACGGGCTTACGGTATAATATTTAAGGATGAGGTGAACCATGTTAACTGCGCGAGTAAACTCCGATTACACCGTAAAAATCCCCAATAAATTACGCGCCGGTCTGCGCGCCGGGCAACAAGTGGCAATCAGCCGCGATGGACAGGGTCGTTTGATCATTACACCCATTGAACAGGTGCATGCTGTGCTGCAAGAGACGTTTGGCATGTGGGCCGACCGCACCGACATCCCGGCAGATGGCATCGAATATGTAGACCAAATCCGCCGGGGCAACCGCCTGGATGACCTGGGGTTGCGCGACAAATGAAACTGGTTGACACAGATATTGCCATTGACCATTTTCATGGTCATCAAGCTGCCCGCGATTATTTTGCCGAAACATTTTCTGAGGGCGAAGTTCTGGCAATTTCGGTCGTTACACTGACTGAGTTGATGGCCGGGATGCGACCTGGCGAAGAAGCGCGCACCGAAAAGCTGCTTGCCCTTTTCACTCTCATCGAAGTTGACGAAACGGTTGGGCGAAAGGCGGGGAATATTTGAACCAATTTTCCCGTTCACACCATCTTGAGCTTGGCGATGCATTGATTGCCGCATGTGCGGCGCTGAACCAGGCGGAATTGATCACACGCAACACCAAACATTATCCAATGACCGATATTCAAGTCGTTTCTCCATACGCGCGAGGGCGCGTTTAAGCATGGTCCATTTCCAACGATAGGTATCAAGCCGAAAGCCACCCCGCGAGGGGTGGCGTTAGGCTTTTGGGGGCCTGGAAAACCCCGCTGGGGACGGGTCGGGAGACCCGGCCCCAACGAGAGACGGCGGGCCTGATCCCCTGCTCGCGTAATTCCTCCCGGCAGGGCAGCGTTGGGATGCGCCTTCCTGCCGGGAGAAGGAGGGGCGGGTCCGAGACCCGCCCCTACGGATAATAATTGTCTTACCAGCCCAGGTCGGTCTTGATCTGGGTGATCAATTGGTTGGCCATGGCGGCATCTTCCGCGACGGTAGGATGGTAATCTTCACCGTAACCGAGCGAGCCATCCTGCATCGGGAATTCGATGAAGTGGACTTTGGTATCTCCGGCGGCGTTGAACGCATTCACCACCGTGGTGATGTAATCGCGGGCGCTGGTCAAACTGTCGTAGCTTAACATCGGCCCCAAAGCAAGGTAAATATGGGCAGTCGGATACTGGCTGCGGATCTTCGTTACAAAATTGGAATAGCCTGTGGTAAAGGCGGTTTTATCGGGTATGCTGCTGGCGAAGTCATTGGTGCCCAGGTTGATGACGACCACGTGCGGGACCCATTGGCTGGGATTCCATAATGTGGTGGTATCGTAAGGCAATATCTGTGAATAACGCGCAGGCATCAAGCCGGTGGTGCTTCCATCGTAATTGCGAATGACGCCGGTGCCAGACCAGGCAATGGTAAACTGATCCGCGCCCAGCGCGCGGGCGGCCACCGAACCATAGGCCAGGTAAGCATTTTCATTCTGGGTGGTAAAGTGCTGGCTGGCGCTGGTGCCTTCATTGCCATAGCCGCAGGTGATGGAGTCGCCGATAAATTCAATGCGTCTTGCAGAGGGGGTTGGCGGCGCGAGTAACTGGCCGCCATCCACGGTAAAGCCCCTGAATTGGACATCTCCCACCCAGGCTTCGGTTCTCCTGACAAACTCAATGGTATGGTTCCCGGCGGCAAGCCCTGAAGCCAACGTCACAGACCCGCCCACGTCGGACGAGACGTGCAGCGGCGGCTGGACGACGCCGTCGATCACCACCGTATACCAATTGTCGCCGCTGGAATACAGGTTGGCGCTGATACCGGTTCCCGAGAAATTGGCCTTGATGGTCGTCGCACTCCAGGCAGAGCGGGGGCCTGCCGGGTCGCTGGTATTGAAGCGCCCAACGTACAGGACGTTGGGATTGGGGGTGCCGAGAGGCGCTACGTAAGGCTCAACGCCAAATGCCAAAGCGCCGTTTACATAACCGGTGACTTTGGTATTTTGACCATACGCCGTCATGGTGGCGTTGAAGGAATAATCGTTGGTCTGGGTATAACTGGTGTAGTCGGTCTTGTAAAAGCGGATCTGAATATCTCCGGTACTTGCGCCGGCTGCCAGGCTGCCCGCTGAGAAGGTTATTTCAAAATAATGATTTGCGGTCGTGGCGCTGTTCGACATTCTCGTAAAGGTTCCTGTAATATTGGAGCAACCGATCTGGGCATAGTCGCAGGAAAATGTTTGCGACTGCAACCCGTCAATCGTATACCAGTAGCGAATTTTGACCGTGGAAAGGTTAAGCGCAGTCGTACCGCTGTTCTGCACCTGGACGCTGAAACTGATCGACCCTGCGGTTGCGCTGGTATCACCGGCTTTGTAGAGGATCGTCACTGCGCCGGGGTTGCCAGTCGGCGTGATGGTCGCTGTCAGCGTGCGTGTCGGCGTATTGGTCGGGATACCCTGAGTCGGCGTTGTAGTGATAGTCGGGGTAGGCGTGCGCGTTACAGTCGGCCCGGTGGTGTTGGTGCGGGTGGGGGTATTGGTCACACCGCTGGTGGAGGTGCGAGTGGGGGTATTGGTTATTCCGGCTGTGGATGTGCGGGTGGGCGTGTTGGTTATTCCGGCGGTGACGGTGCGAGTAGGCGTGTTGGTCGGGATGACACTCGTCGGTGTGCCGGTCGCGCTGCTGCCGCCGCACGTCCCGGCAATTTCAAAGTGTCCATAGGATGCAGCGCTGTTGTAATGAATGGTGTACCCGCCGTTCAGGGGGGCGATGGAAGAAGCGGCAACATAGGTATTGAGATACGAAGTACCGTTGACTTCCAGCGCCGTCAGGTTCCAGGAATTGATGTACGTACACAACGAGGCGGCCTGGTAGCAAAAGTCCCCGGCCCCGTCCTTGCTGAAAGGGACCGTGATCGCGGTGGCCGGGCTGCATACGGTAGCGGCGCGCGCGTTGTTGGCTGTTACCAAAATACTGAAACCTGCTGCAGCGATGACGGCCAGGGCAATAATTGCGAGCACAAAGCGTTTCATTTTTTTCTCCTTGAGAATTTGCAAATAAATTCTTCCAATAAGGGGCGGGTCTGAGACCCGCCCCTACAATGGGGTAAATTATTTGGTTTCGAAGTGACCGTAGGAGACGGCGCTGTTATAACTCACGTACCAGTAGCCGTTGATCTTGGCGGGCAATGAGCCGGCGGCGGTATAGACGTTGGTGAAATTGACGCCGTTGACCGTCAGGCTGGTCACGTTCCACGAGTTGATATAGGTACCGAGGTTGCTGGATTGCCAGCAGAACACGCCCGCGCCGTCGTAGGTGAAAGGCGCTGTGATGGTGGATGTGACCGGGCTGCACGCGCCGCCAACCGTGGGAGTAATGGTGGGCGTGAGGGTCGGCCCAGTGGTGGAGGTGCGGGTGGGGGTAAGGCTGATCGCGGGGGTCACTGTCCGGGTGAAGGTCGGCCCGGCGGTGTTGGTGCGAGTCGGGGTAAGGGTAACGCCAGCAGTGAAGGTGCGGGTGGGGGTCAAGGTGATGGCAAGCGTCAGCGTGCGGGTGGGGGTCAGGGTGGTCGCAAGCGGAGTCAGGGTGCGGGTGGGCGTGGGCGTCAGGGTGCGGACGAGGGTCAAGGTGGGGGTGTTGCTGGGGCCGGAGGTGGGAGTCGGGCCCATGCCGGGTTCGATGCCCCAGACCAGGTCGTTGTTGTGGTAGACGGCGACGTGGTCCCAGTCGGCGTAGGCGGTCTTGGTGGCGTCGAAGGAATAGTCGCCGGTTTGGGTGTAGTTCGAGAAATCCGATTTGTTGAGGCGGATTTGGATGACGCCCGTCTGCCCGCCGGCGGCAATGCTGCCTGCTGCGGCGGTGAAACCGACTTCAAGGTAGTTGTCGGCGCTGGACGTGGGGGACGACATCTTGACAAAAGTTCCGGTGGTGTTGGCGCAGCCGACGATGGCATAGTCGCACGAATAGGTCTGCGCCTTGTTGCCGTCTTCGGTGTACCAGTAGCGGATCTTGAACTCAGTCAACGGCACGGCGGCAGAACTGTTGTTGAAGAGGTTGAAATGCGGGGTAATCTGGTTGGTTGTGGCGCTGGCGTCACCGGCCTGGTACTGGAGCTTGAAACCGCAGCCGTAGCAGGGAGTGTAGGAGGCGGTGGGAGTGGCGGTGGAAGTGGCGGTGGCCGTGGGCGGGCGCGGGGTGTTGGTGACGCTGGTCGTCCCGGCGGTCAGGACGATATGGTAAACCGTCCGCGCGGGGATGGTGTAGGTGAAGGTGTTGCCGGTGATGCCGGTGATGGCCGTGCGCTGGGTGATGGCCGAGCTGGCGCTGTCGTAGCCCCAGACCTGGCCGGAGGCGTAATTGACCGGGCTGTACACTTTGAACGAGCCGGTGAGGTCGCTGTCGAAATTCTTGTTCATGACGATGATATCGACCTTCGACGTGTCTGTACCGGTGATGGCGGCGTACATCGAGCTGTCGGCGATATCCGAGTTGTCGGTGTCGATCTTGGTGTCGCCAAACTTGCTGTTGTTGCCGTCGTAGTTGCGGTACAGGTTGTAAGCCGATGCCACGTAGGGGCTGGTGGTTTCGAGTTGCCAGAAGGTGGCGTAGTCGACGCCGTACTTGCCGAAGACGCCGAGCACGTCGGCTGTCGCCAGGCCGCCGGAGATATCGGCCTCGCCGCCGTAGCTGAATTCGGTGATGGCCAGCTTGGTGCCGGGGTAGTAGGTGTTGATCGACTGCTTGACGCGTGGGAGGATCGGCAGGTAGGCTGGGAAAGAGTCTTCAATCCAGCTTGATTCGGCGTAGGTCGGGTCCCACAGCGAGCGCGGGGCCTGGACGCGGGCCTTTTGCACGTCAAGTGTGCCGGGGCTGCCGCCGAAAACGATGCGCGTGCCGGCGCCCTGGGCTTCGGGATACCAGTGGAAGTCGTAGGCGTCGAGCAGGCGTTTGCCTTTGGCGTCTGAGGCGGCTTTCATCTGGGCCAGGTAGTAATCGACGTACCAGGAGTAACTGCCCTTGAGGCTGGGCCAATCGGGGGCGTCTTGCATGGCATACATTTCGTAGAAGCCATAGGCCGCCGGGCCAAAGATCAGGGCGCTTGGGTCGACGGCTTTGACGGCGCTCGATAAGGCTGTCGACCGGGTGACGATTTCGGCTGCGCCCGGCTGGGCGGGGTGGAGCAGCGGGTGGGTGGACGACCAGAGGGCGGGTTCGTTATCCAGGGCGTAGGCCTTGACGCCGTTGGCGGTGGAGGAGAGGCCGTATTTCTGCACCAGGAAGTTGATTTCCTCGTCCGAGTAGACGGCGTTGTCGGTGGCAACGGGCGGGTTGGCGAAGGCGCTGCCTTTGGCATACGTCACCGGGATCCAGCGGGCGGAGGGGGCCGCTTCGGTAGTGGCGACGGTGCCGTTCTTGTCGGCGGCGACGTAACCGGCCATTTGCAGGGTGATGATGTCCATGGCGCCCGTTGACAGGGATTTGTCGTGGTAGGCAGCCAGGGCCGCGCCGGGCGTGTTACAACCTGTGGCATCGAGGCCGACCCAGGTACACACGAAGCTGTCGCTGGATTGGTTGTAGTCGCTGCCGGCGTTGGAAGCGTTATTCTCCCAGTTGAAGCCGGTGGTGCGGTTGCCGCCGAAGCGGCGCAACGTCCAGGCGCTGACCCCGGCAATATCCTGGTTGGAGCCGTAGATGTAGGGGCTGATGGCCGAGCGGGCGTGCTCGGTATCCACGATGAAGCTGACCGGGATGGTCGCGGCAGCCGGCGAGGCGTGGACGGCGTTTATGGAAAAAATGCCGCCGGCCAGGATGGCAACGATCACGAAGAACCAAAAGAATTTGTTTTTATTCATGGCGAAGAATCCTTTCGTGGTAGGAGAGGGGTATTGTAGGGGCGGGTCTGAGACCCGCCCCTACGAGGCGGATGGGCGGGTTTTAAACCCGCCCTTACTTGGCTTCGAAATGGCCGTACGATACGGCGCTGTTGTAGCTGACGTACCAGTAGCCGTTGATCTTGGCAGGCAGGGATGCGGCGGCGACGTAGAGATTGAGTTCGTTCACGCCGTTGACCGTCAGGCTGGTGACGTTCCATGAGTTGATGTAGCTACCCAGGTTGGTCGATTGCCAGCAGAATGTGCCCGCGCCATCGTAGGTGAAGGGGGCGGTGATGGTGGATGTAACCGGGCTGCAGCCGGTCACGCCGGTAGGCGTAATCGTCGATGTGAGTGTGCGGGTAGGGGTGCTGGAAACGCCGGCAGTGGGGGTGCGGGTGGGGGTATTCGTGATCCCGGCGGTGGGGGTGCGGGTCATGGTTGGCATGATCGGGGTACCCTCCACGGTCGGGGTGGGGGTGCGGGTGGGGGTCAGGGTGATGACGGGGGTGAGCGTCCGCGTCGATGTCATGGTGGGCGTCTTACTGATGGAGGGCGTCAGGGTGAAGGTGGGCGTCATCGTGCCCGTAGGGTATGGGCCGCAGGCCGGTTCTGTGCCCCACATCAGGCTGCCATTGTAGTAGGCGGGGATGTAGGAATCGAGCGTGAACGCCGCAGGCAGGGAACCGACCGCGTAGCCGGTATGCCACCAGTCGTTGGAAGCGTCGAAGTTGCCGTAGCTGCTGAGGTGCAGGGCGCTGTTATAGCCCCAGGTGGTTCCTATCGGCAAAGCCGCGCTATAGGTAACGGTGTAGTAATAGGTGGAGCCGCAGGCCAGGGTCGGGCCGCTGATGGCAGCCGCGTTGGACTGGTCGTAGTATTTCTCCAGGGTGTAGGCCGAAGCGGCGTTGCTGTTTTCGGTGGTGAAATAGAAACGCCAGGAGAGGTTGTTCAACGCGACCTGCCCGGTGTTGATG
>JBARBA010000348.1:0-23301 GCA_049792555.1 Anaerolineales bacterium | reverse complement strand
AACGGGTGGAACATGCCCGTTTAATGGACGAATTCTACGGGGCGGCGTCTCCAACGCTGAGAGAAACACCGTTTCCTAAAGATTTATCGCCTTTTGGCCCCGCCCCGGACGTAAACGTCCGGGCTATGATTACGAAGCCGCTTTGGCGGCTGTTTCTCTCTGGAGAAAATGAAAACCTGTCTTTGAATTGGAATGCCTTATCTAAACAGTATTGGGATTAAGCTGACATCGTGCCCGTAGGGTATTTTCGCGGGTAAATCCAAAAAGAATCTCCCGAAGGGACGCCGGGACAGGTGTGCGTAAATCCGCCTGACATCGTGCCCGCAGGGTATCAGCGTCACCCGCGTTCTATTTGAGACTTAATGGGTGGCGACTCTTGCCCTCGCGGCCCATTAATGAAGCCAGGCCGGAGCTACCTCTTCCAGTGTGATGGTGAGGTCCTGCCACGTGACCTCGACGCCCGTATAGGTGCCGGCCTCATCTCCATCCCGATCACCCCACACGTGGAAGTTTTGCACAACTTCGCCTGCCGGGGTGCCATAATCCGGCGTTTCATGGCCGGTAAGCTGCGCGTTTACTTCCGAGGCGGCGGTTGGCCGGACGCTTAAGATTTTCCAACCTTGTGGAGCGGCATAAAGAGATTGCCAATTGCTCCACCCTTCCACGGTGGTATAGTCAGAATCGTGCTCGCGCGCATACATGTAAACGCGACCGAGGATCTGTTGATCGCTAACGCTTATTTCCCCTCTCAAACGCACCGTTGTAGGATTGCCGTCAGCCGTATCAAAGTCGGCGTCTCCGCCTGTGTGGGGCGGTATAAATTTGGGCGATACTCCCGGATGCACAATCAGGTTGGGTTCTTGCCGCGGCGTCCAGGGCACAACCACAATTTGGGGAAATCCAACGCTCGAATTGTTCCACGAGACGAGCATCTTGACGATGCCATTGTTATAGAGATCGGGCGCCATATTGCCCAGGTTGAGGGTGACTTGATAGTGCGTCGTCCTGCCGATGCGGCTTTCGGGTAAGGCCGTCGTCTGTCCCTGTCCATTTTGCAGGAGCACCTGGAAAAGATTGTTTGTGGAATCCGCATAATCGAGGTCGTACCCGTAGAGACCCACCTGCGCCCAGGTGGCCGGATCGGTTGCCAGCTCGATCCCATCGGGTGAGACCTGGCAGAACTCCGGCGGCAGCGGAGGCGGGTTTTGCTTTAGCAGCTTCGCTTTCAGTAGCTGCAAGTTCTGGATCGCCCGATTCTTGAGGAAATCGATGTTACAGCGGAACTCGGTCCCGGCGGTGGCGATGCTGCGGGTGACGAGGTTCTGCGCATCGGTGCGTATTTCCTCGGAGATATCTTTGGGCAGGTCATTGGCGACGCGCTGGAGAACCGTCTGCCATTCGGCTGAACCGGTCTGGATGTCGTTGATGCCCTTATCGATGACCGCCACTGCCTGGTCGATGGACGAGGTTATCCCTCCCAGGCAACCGGACAAAGCCACAACCAACGCGCAAATCACTATCGATCGGACAAGGTAGGAAAAGAGTTTCATGGGTCGCTTTCCTTTTCTGCCTGTGACGGCGAATGAATGATTGTCAGATTAAGAATAGTGCGGCAGCACAAATTCATTGTACTGCCGCACTCTGAGAACTTCGTTAATTTGTTGAAAGCTGGTTACTCAGCCACAAGAAAATAGAACGTGGATGGGCGCAGATTCTGCGGATTTTCGCGGGAAGCCCCCGGAACGTAGTGCAGTGGGGTAAAACTTAAAAGAATCCGTGCAAATCCGTCTAACCCGTGTAATCCGCGTTCTATTTCAGGCATAACCGGAAAAGGCCTGAGATACGAGAGATGCTTAGTTTTTCGGCCCCTTGTCCCAGGTGTCTTTCAAGGCCACAGCCAAGTTGAAAACCGGTTTACCGGGAGCCGTATCCGGGTCGGCGCAGAAGTAGCCCTGGCGTTCGAACTGGAAACGGTCGCCCGCCGCAGCGTTCGCCAAAGCCGGTTCAACGTAGCATTCGTCCAAAATCGTCAGCGAATTGGGGTTGATGTGGGCCATGAAATCGTCGCCCGCGTCGGGGTCGGGGTGGTTGAAGAGCCGGTCGTAGAGCCGCACTTCGGCCCTGACGGCGTGTTTGGCCGAGACCCAATGAATGGTGGATTTGACCTTGCGGTCGGGCGAATCGCCGCCGCGCGTGGCCGGGTCGTAGGTGCAGTGGATGGCGGCGACGTGGCCCTGCGCATCTTTTTCGACGCTGACGCATTTGACGAAGTAAGCGGCGCGCAGGCGCACTTCATTCCCCGGAAACAATCGGTAGTATTTGGGCTGGGGCGTTTCCTGGAAGTCGTCCTGCTCGATGAAAAGCTCCCGCGCGAAGGGCACTTTGCGCGTGCCGGATGCGGCGTCTGCGGGGTTGTTGGCCGCTTCGAGTTCTTCCTCGGCGTCTGCGGGATAGTTGTCGATCACCACCTTGAGCGGATGCAGCACGCCCATGCGGCGCGGGGCGCGTTTGTTCAGGTCTTCGCGCAGGCAGTATTCCAGCAGGGCCACGTCGATGATACTGTCGTTTTTGGCGACGCCGACGCGCGCGGTGAACTCGCGGATCGATTCGGGGGTGTAGCCGCGCCGCCGCAGCCCGCACAACGTGGGCATGCGCGGATCGTCCCAGCCCTTGACGTGGCCTTCCTTGACGAGTTTGAGCAGCTTGCGCTTGCTCATCACGGTGTAGTTGATGTTCAGGCGCGCGAATTCCATCTGGCGCGGGGCGAAGATTTCGAGTTCTTTCAGGAACCATTCGTACAGCGGGCGGTGGGCTTCGTATTCGAGCGAGCACAGCGAATGGCTGATGCCTTCGATGGAGTCGCTCTGGCCGTGCGCGAAGTCGTACATCGGGTAAATCTTCCACTTGTCGCCGGTGCGGTGGTGGGCCGGTTCGTGCAAAATGCGGTAGAGCACCGGGTCGCGCATGTTCAGGTTGCCGGAGGCCATGTCGATCTTGGCGCGCAGCACGCGGCTGCCATCCGGGAATTCGCCGTTCTTCATGCGTTCGAACAGGGCCAGGTTTTCCGCGGCGCTGCGGTTGCGGTAGGGACTTTCCACGCCGGGTTCGGTCAACGTGCCACGTTTTTTGCTGACTTCTTCGGGGGTCTGGTCGTCCACGTAGGCTTTGCCCTTTTGGATGAGCTGGACGGCGAAGGCATAGAGCTGGTCGAAATAGTCGGAGGCGTAGAATTCGCGCTCTTCCCAGTCGAATCCCAGCCAGCGGATGTCTTCTTTGATGGCGTCCACGTATTCGACGTCTTCTTTGACGGGGTTGGTGTCGTCGAAGCGCAGGTTGCATTTGCCGCCGAATTCCTGGGCGATGCCGAAGTCGATGCAGATGGCTTTGGAGTGGCCGATGTGCAGGTAGCCGTTCGGTTCGGGGGGGACGCGCGTGTGAATGGTTTGAAAGCGACCGGATTTCAGGTCTTCGGTGACGGCTTCACGGATGAAGTCGCTGGGTTTGGGTGTTTCGTCTATGGGCATGATGGGTTCCTTGCGAGAAAGTATTGCTTTGTGCTATTATATCAAGGAAGATAGGGCCAAAACGCGCGCGGTTCACTACTTTAAAAGGCTGGCCCGGCGATTCTTCGCCGGGCTACATTTGCAAAGCCCGCTGAAGCGGGCTGGGACCGCCTTTTAGCCGTTAGACGGCTTCTTAACATAGCCCGGACTGCCTGCCCTGTGTATTAACCTTTAAAATTACTTTATTGTTGGAGGAAAATTTATGAACAAGGTCGCCGTCGTCACGGATAGCACTGCTTGCATTCCTAAAGAATACCTGAAACAATACAATATCGGCGTTGCGCCACTGATCCTGATCTGGGGCCAAGAGACTTTCGAAGATGGGGTGGATATTCAACCGGAGGCGTTTTATCGGCGATTGGCAACTGACGAGGTAATGCCGACCTCATCCCAGCCTCCTGTTTCCAAAATGCGGCAAACTTTTTCCGATCTTCTTGACCAGGGTTACAGTGTGGTGAGTATTTTCATCTCAGAAAAACTTTCCGGCACATGCCAGGCGGCAATGCAGGCGCGCGACATGTTACCCGGCGGCAAGGAGAAAATTGAGATTGTGGATAGTTACTCCTCGGCCATGTGCCTGGGGTTGCAAACGCTGGCGGTGGCGCGCGCTGCCGCAGATGGCGCTTCATTTGCAGAGTGTAAGGCGCTGGCCGAAAGGGCGCGCGCTCACGCCGGCCTTTATTTCACTGTGGATACGCTGGAATTTCTTCAGAGAGGCGGGCGCATTGGCAGGGCGCAGCGCTTTTTGGGGACGGCGCTTAACTTGAAACCCATCTTGGTTGTCCGGGATGGCCGTGTGGATGCTGATGAACGTGTCCGCACCAGGCGCAAGTCCATGGAGCGTCTGGCGGAGATCGTTGTAGAACAGTGCGCCGGAAAACCTGCTGTGCGGCTGGCTGTCATGGATGCAAATGCGCCAGCCGAAGCCAAAGCAGTAATGGAGAACGCAGCCAGCCAGCTCAATGTGACCGAGAAAATTTTTGCCCCGCTCAGTCCGGTTATTGGCACCCATACCGGGCCGGGAACAATCGGCCTGGCTTATATGACTGAAGTGTAAGTCGATGTTGCTGCCATCGGAGAAAAGTTCATGAGCAAAGTTGCCATCGTCACGGATAGCACTGCCTACATCCCCAAAGAATATCTGGAAAAATACAGCATCAGCGTTGTGCCGCAGGTTTTGATCTGGGGTGAACAAACTTTCGAAGACGGAGTGGATATCCAGCCGGATGAATTTTATCGCCGTTTGGCAAGCGCCAAGGTGATGCCGACCTCATCACAACCCCGCGTTTCCAGTATGAAGGAAACATTTTCAGCGCTTCTCGATCGGGATTACAGCGTGCTGGGCATTTTTATCTCGGCGAAACTTTCCGGCACGCTACAATCGGCCATGCAGGCGCGCGAAATGTTGCCCGGCGGCCAGGAGAAGATTGAAATTGTGGACAGTTATTCTGCCTCCATGGGCATGGGGTTCCAGGCGTTTGCGGCGGCGCGCGCCGCGGCAGATGGCGCTCCGCTCGCGGAGTGCCGGGCGCTGGCCGAAAACGCGCGTTCCCGCGCGGGTGTTTACTTCGTTGTCGATACGCTGGAATTTCTTCACAGGGGCGGGCGCATCGGCGGCGCGCAGCGTCTTTTTGGGACGGCGCTTAACTTGAAGCCCATTCTGGCTCTCCAGGACGGCAAGGTGGATGCCATTGAGCGCATTCGCACCAAGCGCAGGGCCATGGAGCGCCTGGTGGAGATCGTTGTGGAACAATGCGCCGGAAAACCAGCCGTGCGGCTGGCTGCCCTGGATGCAAATGCGCCGTACGAAGCCAGGGAGTTGTTGGACAGCGCATCCGGCCAGCTTAACGTGATCGAAAAAATCTTCGCCAGTGTCAGCCCTGTGGTTGGCACACACGCCGGGCCGGGGACTATCGGTCTGGCATATATGATTGAATGAAACGTCATTCGTTATGAAAGAAAGTGTCCCTTCAACTTTGAAGGGACACTTTGCGTAAAAAAGGCTTATCCGCTTGCGCGCGATTATGCTTCCTGGATATTTTCAGGTTCGTCGCTTTGCGGTTCGGGGTTTTCAGTTGCTGCAGGTTCTTCTTCTTCCCATTCCTTGCTTGCCACCAGCCAACTCAGGATGACCATCACAAAGAATATTGCAAGGACGGTCCATAGCACGCCTTGAATGGCGGACTCTATTCCATCGGGCAAAACGATTGAATTCAGCACAGCTTTCTCCTGGGAAATGATTGCGCTACTATACGATAGCGCCGGGCAAATGTCAAATGAGAAAATCTGCTGAGGCAGATGAAGCGGCCTGAGACGCTGGCGAACTATACGGACTATTGGCCAGGGGTTGCGGTTGGCGAGGCGCCGCCCTGGGAGACGATTTTGACCAGCACGACGCCGTGCGCGGGCACGTTCACCGTATAACGATCGGTGAACAGGCCCAGGTCTGTGCGCGCCCACAGGTCGCGCACGCTGGCCGGGCCGGAAGGCAGGTCGATCTGCTTCCATTCGACTGTCATGCTGGCGTCTTCATCGGAGCGATTAAAGAGCGCCACGGCCCGGGTGTTGACGCCGGATAACACCTTCGACCAGACCTGTGGCCCTTTCGTGGCGACAATCCTGCTGACGCGCACCCCTTGCACCCCCAGCGGGTCCTGGTCGACGGCGATCACTTCCGGGGCAGTTAAGATGTCTTTTGTGGCCTGGTCCATTGCGCGCAGGTCGTTCCCGGCGATGAGCGGCGCAGCCATGATGGCCCACATGCTGAAGTGCGTTCGATATTCCACATCCGTCATTCCGCCGTTCCCGACTTCAAGCATATCCGGGTCGTTCCAGTGCCCCGGCCCGGCCGAGGCGGAGTTGACGTTATTGGCGTCGATGATGGTCAACAGGCTGCCCCATTTATCTTTAATGTCGCCGGTGGTGCGCCACAGGTGCCCGACGCCCCGCGCCCAGTAACCGGGGAAGCCCCAGGTGCATATACTGAAGACGATTGGCCTCCCCGAGGCTTTCAAGGCATTGTGCATGTTTTGATAATCTGTTATCAGGTTCCCTACCGGGCTACAGTTGTCATACTTTAAATAATCGACGCCCCAGGAGGCCAGGAGGTTTGCATCCTGGGTTTCGTAGCCGTAGCTGCCGGGGTAACCGCCGCAGGTTTTGCTGCCCCTATCCAGGTACAGGCCAATTTTCAGGTTTTTGGCGTGGATATAATCGACCAAAGTCTTCATCCCGCCGGGGAATTTGGTCGGGTCGGCCTGCAGGCTGCCGTTTGCATCCCGTTCGTGCGCCATCCAACAGTCGTCGATGAGAATGTATTCGTACCCGGCAGCCCGCATCCCGCTGCTGATCATGGCGTCGGCGGTTTCCTTGATGAGCGTTTCGTTGATGTTACAGCCAAAACGGTTGTAATCGTTCCAGCCCATGGGGGGAGTCAGCGCCAGTTGGCTGTCGTCTGCCGGGACGGGCGTCGGCGTAACGGTGGGCGTTGGCGTAAGTGTGGGAGGCGGCGTCGACGAGGCGGTTGGCGTGATGGTTGGCGTGACGGTTGGGCCGGCCAGGAACCAGGGACTACCGGCGCAGCCGCTGACAAAGCCGAGCGCGACGATCAATGCTGTAAAAAAGACTCTCTGAAACCGTGATTTATTCCGCATCATTATTTTCCTCGAAATTTATTTTTGGCGCTGATGGGGATAGTCTAGGTGGCTTCGCCTTTTTTGTCAACCGGGCGACGGCGCAAAACACAAATGCCCCCACGGGGCATTTGTGTGAAAACCTTTCGATTGCGTTATGCCGCTCCGCAAGAAGCGCGGAGTGCGGACGATGATTAATGCAGGAAGTCCCAGGGATTGACTTTGCTATAGAGCGTGTGCATCAATTCAAAATGCAGGTGCGGGCCGCTTGAATTGCCGGATGTGCCAATCGCCCCGATGATCGTTCCCTGGTCGACGCTCTGCCCGCAGACGACTTTGATGCTGCTCAAGTGGGCGTAGAGCGACTGCCAGCCGTTGCCGTGATCGATCATAATCATGTTGCCGTAGCCATACTCATTCCACCCGGCGTAGACAATTACGCCTGCGTCCACCGCCCAGACGGCTTCGCCGAGATTCCCGGCGATGTCGATGCCGCGATGAATGGCTGAATAATCGTAACCCGACAGGTAGTGGTTTTGCGACGGCCAGATGAATGAACCAATCCCGACAGCGCCATCTTTTACGGCCCCGCATGTTCCAGACCCCGCTATACGCGCTACCGCTGGGCTGTTACGTGTTATGTCCGGCATATTAAACGTGGAAAGTTCTCGCGTCCCACCGGGGATAATCAGCCAGGCGCCCGGCGTGATGTTTGGGTGTGAGTAATCGCCGATGGTTGCCAGGTCGAGGTGGTTGAGTGGGTAGTTGATAATATCCTCCGGTTTGACGCTGTAGAAGCGGGCCACGCTGTTCAGGCCCTCGCCATCCTGCCATTGGCGATATATCCCATCGATTGGCAGGATATTCAATTGCAGCCCAGGCACCAAGTTGTCTTCCGGGTTATCCGCTAAACTATTGTAGTTCCCAAATAGAATGGATTCTGGCTTTAAATTGAATTTTTTTGCAATTCCAATCACGGTGTCACCGGCCTGCACCGTATATTTGACAACATCCTCGCGTGGACGGTTGGGAATATTGGTGTGGATCGAGGCCATGCGCCCGACGCCCTGGTAGTTTACTTGCGCCTGCGGGATCGAGGCAATGTCCACCTGCGGGACCGGGGTCGGCCTGTTGGCTGCATTGGCGGCTTCGTCAGCCTGGGGGACTTTATAGAAGGAGGACATCAGCCATACGACGGCGCAGACGGCCACCAGCGTCAGCAGGTTTGTTCCAATGCGGACGACGATTTCGCCAAGCCCCAGGCGGGCCAGGGATTCTAGCCAATTTGTCCTGCGTTGTGGTGGGGGAGTAAGGTTGCTTGGTTCCGACGCCGGCCCATTCCCCTGGTTCGCCTGCGGAGCGACTTCTTGAAATTGTTCAGTCATTTTGTCATCATAACATTCTGGAAAAACGCCGTCAAGGAAACCCTTAAGGATGGATTAGCAGGGACGACCCATCCAAACATAATCAGCGCTTTGTCAGATAAGCCGGTTTTGCATATTGAGATGGTATCACCTCAATCATCGGTGGTTGAGTAGGCGGCGATTCTGTTCCGCCGCCGTACCGAAACCACTGGTAACAACAATTTCCCCCAAATATTGAGATGGTACTTGAGATGCCCGCCTGGGATGGCGGGTCGCCCCTACTTTTTGCGGGCGGCCAGCCAGGTACCCGTCAGAATGCCGAGAAAGCTAAAGGTCAGGTCAACCAGGTCGGAGGTGCGGCTGGAGAAGAATTTCTGGCTGTATTCTTCCAGCGCGGCGAAAATCAGCAGGGCCAGGATGACCACCGGCGCGGAGAAGCGCCCCAGGCGGGCCGGGCGCGGAAAGGCGCGGGCCAGCAGGAAGGCCAGGATGCCGTACAGGATGAAGTGGCCGAGCTTGTCGCCGTTGGGAAAATCATAGAGGGCGCGGATGAAAGGCGGCATTGCGCCTGCGTCGGCAACGAGGATGACGAGCAGGATAAAGAGCAGGAAGAGCAGGGCCAGGATTTTGATTTTCATCGAGTTTACTTAGCCGTCACAAACAGCGTGGCAAGCGCCAGGGGGTTGCCGTCTGCGGCGCTGATGTCGCTGATTTCGATGCGCAGGTTGCCGTGGATGCCGGCTGCCGTGAAATCGAGCGGCAGCGCGAAGCTGCCGGGGCTGCCCGCATCTGCGGCGTTGACCGTGATTGAAGACTTCACAACCGGATCAGGCGCGCCTTCCAGGAATATGGAGCAGGTCAGGTTTTTCTCGAACGGGGTAACCGACACGCTGCCGCTGAGTGTGAATGGGCTGGCGAGCTGGCTGCCCGGAGCGGGCGAGTCGATTTTGATGATGCGTTCCACGCCTCCGGGAGTCTTTGACGTGAAGCGCGTGAGCGTCAGTTTGCCGCCCCACAGGCGGAAGGATTCTGTCACGGGTTGGGCCGCGCAGCAGCCGGGGTCGCCCGGGCCGTGGATGACGGCGTCGAGCAGGATTTCGCCGTTTTGGATGGACAGCGAGTTGACCTTCGGACGGTCATCGATTGCGGCGGAACCGGCGAAAACGGGTTGACCATTTTGGTTCAACATGGCGATCACTGCGACGAATTCACCTGTTCCGCCATACCCTGTGCCGACGATGATGGCCGCGTCTTGGGCGCCGTCGCCGTTTAAGTCGCCAAAAGCCACCTGTTGGCCCATGTTGACGGTGATGTAATCGGTGGAGGTGCGGTCGCTGCCTGATGTGAATGCGCCGTCGGTCAGTTTGACGGTTCGTGTAACATCCGCGCCTGAGGCTGAGACGCCGGCGACGTTTACTTCGGCGTTTTTGAGTAGTTCAAGCGTCAGCGCGGGGGTGGGGGGAGTGTCGGTCGCCAGGATGGTAAGGGGCGTCGCGGTAACGGGAGCAGGCTGCGGGGCGGGTTCTGTGCTGCTTAAAGGGGCGCTGCACGAGGCCAGGACAAAGGCCAGGAAAGGGAGTAACAGTCGTCGTGTAAGCATGAATATTTTCCTTTTTTCGAATCCCCGTTAGGGGAAAGTCCCCGTTAGGGGAAAGTCCCCGTTAGGGGATGATCGCTGCCCACGTCCCGCCGCCGTCAGTGGAGCCGTACAGGCGCAGGACGTTTTTTTCATCAACGGTTGTCATCCAGCCGTTTTGCGGGTCGGCAAAATCGATGATGCTGGCGCGTTCGCTGGGGTTGAAGGCCACAGGGATTTGATTCCAGGTCTTTGCGCCGTCGCCGGTGGCGTAAAGGCTGTTCCCGCTCCAAACCCAGCCGGTTTGGGGATCGATGAAAAAGTATGCCCCGCCATCGGGAATATCCCCGCCTTTTTCCCAGGTCACGCCGGCGTCGTGGGTCATGTAAAAGACGCGGGTGGGAGCGCCCGGTGCGCCGGCAATAAAATCGACGGGCAGGAAGCCGTCGGTGGTATTCCCCGGCAAAAAGACCGGCGGCCAGACGGTGGACTGGTATTCAGCGCCGATGCCGTCCGGCAGGGGTAGTTCCTGTTTCGTCCAGGTGCGCCCCGCGTCCCCGGCGCGATACAGTCCAACGCTGTTCTCCTGCGCGCGCAGGCCAATGAAACCCTGGCTGGAATCGATAAAAGATATGCCGGTTTTGATGCCTGCCACCGGCAGGTTTTTATCGTCCTGGTTGGCAGTGTTGGCGAAAACCTGGAGCCAGTTTGCGCCGCGGTCCAGAGTTTGGTAAACGGCGACGCTCATCTGGTCGTCGACGACGTTGAGCGTTTGAAAAGCAAAGCCGACATTGTCGTCGAAAAAATAAAGTTTTGCATTCGCGAACGATGTGTTGGTGGTGATCCAGGTTGCGCCGCCATCGCGCGTGGCGAAAAGCCGGCCAAATACCGTGCCCTGGATGGGCGCAAGGAAATAGGCAATCTCCGGGCTGAGGAAATACGCGCTGGTGGAAGGGGTCACTGTGGCGCCGGGCAGCGGCACTTGCGCCCAGCTTGCGCCGCCGTCGCGCGTGATCAGGATTTGGTTTTCGGTCAGTCCCCAGCCGCGTGTGGCGCTGAACATGTGCAGTTCCAGCAGGGCCGGGCCGCCGGAGGCCGTCAGCGGCGGGGTGGGGGTGACGGTGGGTGTCTTGGTTTGGGTGGGGAATGGCGTCAGGGTGATGGTGGCAGTGACCGATGGCGGCGGCAGTGGTGTGGGCCGGGGTGTTAAGGAGACCTGGCAGGCCAGCGAGGCCAGCGCAAAAAGGATGAATCCGAAAGAAAGCTGTCGTTTCACAAGACGCTCCGTTGAATAAAATCAGCGCATTCCCTGCGGACCGGGTCGCTGTTCTTTTAAAATGGCGCGATGGACATTATTTCCGCTTAAAATGCTGCTTGTATGGCAAAATTGTACCACTGTGAGTGGTGGGCATGGGTTTCAGGGCAATCTTGCCGTTATACCCGTCACGGTCACAAATTGCGCTTCGGGTATTATATAATGTTGTTGTGACTCAATCGGAAGCAACCGGCTTTGAAGCGCCGCGGCAAAGGAAATGGACATGAATATCCCAAAATTTGGCAGGGCGCTGGTCGGCCTGGTATTGATATTTGCCTGCATGGCAGGCTGCAATTCTGCTGCGGTGCGACAATCATCCGCCAGGTTGACCGACGCGCCCATGGCAACCGTTGCGGTGCCGGACAACGGCGATAATCCGACGGCAGGGGCCATCCAGCGCAGTACCCTTCAGGCGCAGGCCACCATCCATAGCCGGGCAACGGCTGTCGCGCAGGCGTCAGGGACGGCCAGGGCGCGGGCCAATGCCGCAGCTACGCTTGTAGCCCTGTCCACCCGCCAGTCCGTCATCGCCGCGAAATCTGCCTGGCCCAGGCTGATTTCCGAATCTTTCAGGGATAATGCTTTGGGTTGGCCGCTCGGCCTGACCAAAGACGATTCCCTGGCGGTCACTTCGCGCGTGGCGGACGGAGGTTATCAATGGGCGGTGACGGTTGCTGACGGGAATTCTTACTGGAACCTGGTCCCCGAAAAGGGGCCGCTTCTCACCGATTTTTACGCCAGCGTGAATGTGCAGTTTGTCTCAGGCGAGGAAGACGATATGACTTCCTACGGGCTGGTCTTCCGTAACGTTGACAAAGATTATGGTTTCTTTGGCATTTCGAAATCGGGCGATCTTCGCATTTTGGAAGTGCATGACTCGGGCATTTACAACCTGGATCAGGAAGACAGCAATGCCATCGATACCCGTCCCGGAAAGGTTAATCGTATTGCTGTCGCGGCCATTGGCCCGGATTTCGTCTTTTTTATCAACAATAAGGTGGTTGGGCAAATGACAGCCGACATCAATCCCGGCAAGATCGGTTTGGGCGTGGATGCGCTTAGCAGCGCAAGTGAAGCGCAGGTGACGTTTTCGGACTTTGAGATCTATGCGCCGTAGATGTGGTCTTGACCTTACGAAAACCCTGCAAGTCCAAGAAAGATTGTTGACCTGTAGGCGTAAAGGATGCTATACTGTCTTAAATTATTAGGGCTTTGCCCAGCCCGCTGTTGGCCGGTTGACTGTCATTAAAATCAATCGGTTGACAAATACTTCTATGCTGTAGGAGCAGATATCATGCAGGATAATAATAATTCGATTTTGCTGTTGATGGTCGGGTTGGTTGTTGTTGCCGTTATTTGGGTCATGTATAAACTGTACATGGCGCGCAGTTGGCAGGAAAAACGGGGGAAAGTCGCCGCCGGACGTTCAGCCACCAAGCAGATGGACACGAGACCGGTTGAATATTCGGTGTTGGAGGCGCAGCAGACTACGCGCTGGTTAAGCTTTGTTTATTCCTTCACCCGGCGCACGAAGTACTTCATCGAGGGCGCTGTGGCGCTGGTGCTGGCGGCGATGTATATTCTTGTGCCAACGAGCGAAATGAAGTATGAGATTTTGCGGTTCGTCGTTTCGGTGGTCATCCTGGGCGGGTTGGCGATAGGGTTGTCTTACTGGCATTCGTGGGCTGAACAACAGCAGCGCAAACTCGCCAGACGCATCCAGTGGACGGAAGAGCAGTTGCTCATTTCTTATGGCGTGACCACGCGCCAGGCAGGCACCGGGTTCTATACCCGCGATTTTTTGATCCAAATGCTGGAGACTTTCCTGGGCCAACAAGGGGGCGAATCTCTCCCGCTGGCCTGTTTAATGCTGGAAATTCGCGGCCTTGCAGATTTTCAAGCGCAGCATGGAAGCGAGAAGGCGACGGATGTATTGAAGCAGGTGGGCAAATCGCTCTCCCGTTCTGCGCGGCCTTATGACTTGGTGGGGCATGACAGTGAGCAGCGTTTGACCCTGATTCTGTTGCGCTATCCGCCCGCGCTATCTATTCGGGATCGTTTTATAGCGGGAACGCAACACAAAGTATTGGATGAGATCAACCGAATTTATAACACTCATATGGGGTTGGTCTGGACGCGAGCAAATTTGCCCGACGATGCGCCAACGCCCCTGCAACTCCTCAGCCGCGCGAGACATGCGCTCGACCACCCGGAGAAAAATCAACAAACAGAGATGGACGGCGCGCCGGTTCCTGCGTGAGAAATTCTGCGCAAAGCGCAGTAGGGCGCAAGCCCAAAAGCGCCTGGCTTAAAAGCAAAAAGGTGACAGTCACTTCACAAAAAGTGACTGTCACCTTTTTTTGGGGGGGTGAGGAAAAATCAGGAGGATTGCGCCGGTCTGCGCCCGGGCTGCACAAGCGCTTCCTTGAGCAGCAAGCCCAATGCCAGGAGCAGTGTGATGGCGCTGATCGTCAGGCCCAGGAAATATGGAAAGGGACGAAAATCAAAGGTGTAGGTGTGATAACCCGGCAGCATGGCGGCCCCCAAATAGCCGTTGACCGGTAGCAGGGGCGCGGGTTTTCCATCCACCAACAGTTCCCAGCCGGGGTAATCGCTGACCAGCGCCACCAGTTGGTCGCCGGGGTGGGCCGGTTGACCGCTGGCGATCACACGATTAGGCCCGTCGTATTTCATTTCGGCAGGGGCGATCATCTCTTTCGATAGCTTGGTCCCTGCCTGCAATTGGTCGGGGGCGGCGCTAAAGGCTGCCGGCAGGGCGTCGGGTAAATACCAGATGTTGTAGCCGTCAAAACTGTTGATCTGTTGGGCATTCTCCGGGAGAGTTATAGAGGTGTTTGGCAAAGCTACAATGTATTTTGGCGAAGCGATGAAGGGTGAATTGGGATCGAGCTGGCGATCCATTGAAAACAAACGTCGGCCATAATCCAGGTTAATGACCGGCATTTCGAGTTCGTAGGCTACCGACGTGCCTTTCCAATAGATTTGATTACCTCCCAGGTTGACGTAGTAAAAACTTTTGTCGTAGTCTTTGAGCCAGGTCAAAGCCGTTTTCAGGGTTTGGTCCAACGCTCCGGTGGAGAACGCGACAGGTTGGTTGACGCTGAAAACATCCATCACCGAGGCGGCCATGATCGCAACCAGAACCAGGTTTGGCCACCAGCCCAGGGAGATGTGTTGGATGGCGCGTCCCCATGACTTCGAAAGCGGTTTGTGATTGAGTCTCCATAGACTGGCCTGCCGGTACAGGTTTTGCCATCCCAGCCCGGCGACCACGAGTAGGGGGCTGGTGGCCACAATCAGCAGCCGATTGGGGAAACGCAGCGTGTAAAGAAAGGGGAATAAAGCATAGATATATCCCACGGGGCTAAAGCGGTTCGCCACCCAGGCCAAAATTGCCACAGTCAGTACGCCCGCTGCGATTAACGGGATGCGGCGCGGGCGGTTTAAAACCAGCGCCAGCGGCGCAAGACACAGAGCGGCCCCCAGCGCGATGGCGCCAATGTAGAACCACTTCCAGCCGCTGGGCAAGCCTAAAATTTCCGCGCCTTCCCAGGCTCGATCATAGACGACGTAGTTGACCAGCGCATAGGGAATGGGCTGTGAAAAGCTTTGTTCGCGGTCGTCGCCGGTCCAGCGGTTGAACAGGGACAGGCCGTGCAGGACGGGCAGGATGACGACGGCCAGCAAACCGGCGCTGATCAGGGCGACTGCGAGGGCGCGCAGCAAGCGCGTCAGACGTTTGGACGGCGCCGACCAGAACAAATTCAGAATCGTCAGAACGCCCAAACTTCCCAACAGGTAAAATGGATAGTATCCACCCCCGGTACTTAGAACCATTGTGATGCAGAATGCCGTCAGGATGATGGAAGTCCAATCGCGGCGGCGCAAGGCCCACCACAAAACGGCAAAACACCAGGGGAACCAGACAACCCCCATTAATAGTTCATACCAGCCATAATACCAAAGGAAGGCCACTCCGCCGGAAAGCATGAATAAAAGCGCCGTCCACAGCCTGGAGAGGCCGCGCGCGCCAAATACGTGCGCAAACAGCCACTGTCCCAGGCCGGCCAGCATAAAGGCCAGCACGACCGAGACTTTCATGCCGTTGATACCACCCAATAGACCGATCGGCAGTGTGGACACCGGATTCCAGAAGTGATTGAGCGGGTCTTCCACGTAGGGGATGCCGGTCAGGGCGTAAGGATTCCATAATGGGATTTGGCCGTAACGGCTCAGGCCGATTTCGGTCAGGATCGGGAACGTGGCGCTTTCGTTCTGTTCGCCGGATTCTTGCAGAAGCATGGGGTTTAGATCGAGCAAAGTGCTGCTGGCATACAACCAGGCCACCACTAAAATAATGACCCATTCAACCAGGATTTGCGCATAATTACGCAGGCGAGCGTTCCGCATTTGGATCGATAGGGTGGACGATTCTGGTTCGGATGGACGCGAAGGAGGGATGCTCATGGGTGTATTCAGCCTGATAGAGGAGTTTGGTGTATCTGGTCTAAAAATAGATTCGCTATTGTAACAATGGGTGGTTGAGCGGTGCCCTGAGTTCATCGAAGGGTAGGCGACGTTCCTCAGTCGCTGCGTTTCGACAAGGTTTCGACAAGCTCAACCAACGCTCAACGACCAATCGAAACCACATACAATTGTTTGTATGAATACCCGGTGGTTTCGGTACGGCGGCGGGATAGCGCCGCCGCCTACTCAACCACCGATTAGAGATGATACTGGTGTTGCGATAAATCGCGCAGTTGTTTTCCTGGGCGGGTTTTCAGCGCATGTGTGAACGCATTATTTGAATGCGATTTGCCAGATGTGAACAGCGCCGTTTTCATCGGTAGTTACTCTGGAGGCTTTCATTGGCTGGATAAGGTTGAGCGTGTTGCCTTTCCCAGTGTTGTTTGCATTCACTTTCTCTTTTGCTTTCTGACAGGCGTTTTGATCTGTATCTAAAAAATAAATGATTAGCAAAAGGCGACAGCCGCTCTCAAAGTGGCTGTCGCCTTTTTTTAAAGGCCTTTATTGCGCAGCGAGCGCAGGAGTATGTTTGTCTCGCGGCTGTTGCTGCCGATATCGGCAAAGACCAGCATCAACTGGCCGAACGCGGCGGTGAACATCCCGGTGAGGAAGAACGCCAAGGCATACAAAGCCAAAGACGAAAGGAAGTCCCCGGTGACGACCACTCTTCCGCCGCCGGCCAATAAATAGGCGTTAAGCATAGCTACCAGCGTATCTTTTTGGATAAGAAGATACAGCGCCCCGCCAAAACCGGCCAGCATTAATAATGCGCCAAATACGACGAGCACTACCCCGGTAAAGCGAACGAAAACATACATGCTGCCTCCGACCATCTACGATTTAGCGATTACCAACCTACCACGCATAGGCTTCAGGCGCTTCGCCGCCTGGGCCGGGAAAGATTTCGTCAAGCTTTTTCAGCGCGTCTGGGGTGAACTTGATTTCCAGCGCGCGCAACGCGCCGGTGAGTTGATCCAGGGTGCGCGGACCGATGATGGGCGCCGTGACGACGGGGTTGTTCAGCAACCAGGCCAGGGCCACATCGGCGGGTTGTTCGCCCATTTCCTTGCAGAAAGCTTCCCAGGCTTCGAGCTTGGGGTGCTTGGCTTCGACCTTTTTCTGCATATCGTCCGAAGCGCGGCGGCCTTCCTGTATCTTTTGCAGCACACCGCCCAGCAAACCGCCCGCCAGCGGACTCCAGGGGATCAGCCCCAGGCCGTAATCTTTGCAGACCGGGATGACTTCCAACTCGATCATGCGCGCATCCAGGTTGTACAGGCTTTGCTCGCTGACCAGGCCCAGCGAGTGACGCGCCCTGGCGGCCTCGTTTGCTTTGACAATGTGCCAGCCGGCAAAGTTGGACGAGCCGACGTACAGCACCTTGCCTTGCTGGACGAGCACATCCAGGGCCTGCCAGATTTCTTCCCAGGGCGTCAGCCGGTCGACGTGATGGAACTGGTACAGGTCGATGTGATCGGTTTGCAGCCGTTTCAGCGACTCTTCGCAAGCCTGACGGATGTGCAGCGCCGAAAGGCGCGACTGATTGGGCCAACTGCCCATGTTCCCGTAGACTTTGGTGGCGATGGCGACTTTTTCGCGCCGTCCGCCGCCCTGGGCGAACCAGCGCCCGACGATTTGTTCCGTGACCCCTTCGCCGGTTTTCCAGCCGTAGACATTGGCCGTGTCGAAAAAGTTAATACCCAACTCGATGGCTTTGTCCATGATGGCAAAGCTCTCGGCCTCGCTGGTTAGTGGGCCGAAATTCATCGTCCCCAGGCATAGGCGGGATACTTTCAGGCCGGTGCGGCCCAACTGTGTGAATTCCATGGTGCTCTCCTTATGAACATACAGGCGCAGTAAATTACTGGCTTAATGGTAACACGATTGAGCAAATTTGCGTTTGCCAACGTGGAGTTGAAGCAAAAGCCAAATTGAAGAAGAAGTGAAAAACGAATCCCATCAAACGGTGGGATTTTTTATGCCACTCTTTGCATGAACTCCGCCCAGCCAAACGGCATCCCGTTTCCAGCCGCCGGGCCGTCGCAGAGAGTGTTGCCCCAATCCCTCACGCCATGACCGCCGCCCGGCAAGGTTCAGGCTATCTTCCAGATAACATTCAGGTAGTATAATTAGAAGATCACTATAAGACCAGTACAGGATCAGTACAGGATCAGTACAGAATAACTACAGGATATAAATGGGAACTATATGGCAAAGATAAAGTTAAACCCGATTATCGAGCAGGCGCGCGGACAGTTGGGCGAGATGGTTTTCCGGCGCACACACAGCGGCGGGACGAGTCTGATATGCAAGCCGGATATGTCGAAAGTGGTCTGGAGCGAGGCGCAGACAGCCCACCGTGAGCGCTTCAAGCAGGCAGTGGCATCTGCGCGCGCCGCGCTGGCCGACCCACAGGTGCGCGCCCACTACGAGAAGGAAGCGGCGCGCAAGGGCAAGCGCGCGTTCGACCTGGCGGTTTCGGACTACTACCAAGAGCGGGAACGGCCCCCAGTTGCCGGGCGCTAAAGCTGGGGTGGCGGGTGGTCACGCGGCAGATTCCAACCACCTGTTGTATGGTTTTGGTGTAACTTCTCAATCATCGGTGGTTGAGTAGGCGGCGGTGCTGTTCCGCCGCCGTACACTGCACCGAACGCAGTGCAGGTGTCGAAACCACCTGTCAACAACAATTCCCCCCAAATTTTGAGAAGATACGTTTTGGTTTTATGTTGGCGGCCGTCATTCTGGACAATATTATCTTCGATTGCGTCGAACTGACGTTTATGGATACGGTGTAGATGGCAGGATGTGGTAGACGAAAGCTGCTCGCTGCCCGCAAAATGCGGCATGGATTGCCTGTATTGATCCTGTATCTTGCTTGCGTCTGTCAATGCGCCGTATAATGATGACCGAAAACTGAAGACCGGCTTGTTCCTTGCCTTTGGCCCCCCGTTCCCCTTCATTTTTGTACGATCTAATTTTCAGAAGTGGATCAAGTCAAAAAGGTGACAGATATGGAAATTAGGACACAAATCACTCGTGGTGGAAGGCTGTCCGGCAATATGCGCCGGAAGGCGTTTCTCTTGTAGATGACTTGATCCGGGTGAGGCGCGAAGATGCCAGCGGTGAGTAAATACTCTTTTGACAGATTTAGAGTAAGCCTTCGATTTGCTATATCGTTTCGGCTTCATGCCGGTGATTATCATTATGTGTGTTGAACAGATGTTTATGGATACGGTATGCCCACAGCTATTTCAGTTGGACATCTTTCTTGGTGGACCGGGTGAAAATTATTTTATGGAGCCTGCGACTTTACCTAACCCGGCGAAGCCGGAAATTGTAACCATGTTACAAAAAGCTTTTAATGAATCCGTTGGGGCCTGCCCTAATTGCGGAAAATTTCGATGGGAATATGCAGTAGTGAATGAAAGCGATCGGATGGGCTGATGAGTATTGCTATTTCTATAGAAAATATCTCTAAAACATATCATCTGGGCCAGATTAGTACCGGTACTTTTGCCAACGATATGCAGGTTTGGTGGGCAAAGGTGCGCGGTAAGTCCAATCCCTTGCTTAAGATTGGGGCGCAGGATCACGGCAACCGCGAGGGAGAAGACTTGTGGGCGTTGCGTGACGTCAGCTTTACGGTGAAGCAGGGCGAGGCGCTGGGCATTATCGGGCGCAATGGAGCCGGGAAAAGCACCCTGCTAAAGATTCTCTCCCGGGTGACGGCACCCACTTCCGGGAAGATCAAAGTCCGGGGGCGCGTCGCCAGCCTGTTGGAAGTGGGCACCGGCTTTCATCCCGACCTGACCGGGCGCGAGAATATCTATCTTAACGGGGCAATCCTGGGGATGAATCGCAAGGAGATTGGGCGTAAGTTTGATGAGATTGTCGATTTTGCGGGCATCGAAAAATTTATCGATACCCCGGTTAAACGCTATTCCAGCGGCATGTATGTGCGTTTGGCTTTTGCGGTGGCGGCGCACCTGGAGCCTGAGATTTTGGTGGTCGATGAGGTGCTGGCGGTTGGCGACGCCGCTTTCCAAAAGAAATGCCTGGGGAAAATGGAAGATGTTGCCAGCCAGGGGCGCACGGTTTTATTTGTCAGCCATAACATGGGCGCTATCACCGGCCTGACCCGACAGTGTATTTACATGCGCGCTGGCGCATTGGTCGAAAAAGGCGATACCAGTGAAGTTGTAGATTCTTATATGAGTGAGATGTCCAGCGAGAACCGGCAGCGCGAGGGTTTTGCCGATTTGCGCGGCGTGCGGCGTAGTTCGGGTATTGTTAACCCTGTTGCGCAGTTTGAGTGGGTGCGAACGCTCAACGCGGATGGCATCGAAAAATCCTGGTTTATCAAAGGCCAGCCGTTTCTGATCGAAGCAGGTTTTTTGCTGACCCAACCGTCGGTTGATTTTCAATTTGGCTTTGGGGCAAAACATGCCCAGAGCGGAGTGGAGGTCTTTGTTTCACCTTCGCCTGTGTATCATGACTCCTTGCCTGTCGGGCATCATAAAATTCAAATACGAGTCGAACCGAATGATTTACGCACAGGGCTGTACAGCGTGATTCTTAAAATGTTTTCCCAAAGTGTGCGACAGGATACTTTAGGTGAGACGTTGTTTTTTGAAGTCACAGAAAACCCGAATATTGTGAAACAGGATACATTCCAAGAGCGCTGGGCATCCGGGTTGCTCGATTTGAGGTTTCAATGGGATGGCATTTCCCCGCTTGATGATTTTTCGCCGGGAAAATAATTTGAGCTTGAATATCCAAAAAGTGGTATGATATTTTTATGCGTAAGTCTTTTAAAATCTACTCTCTATTGTTCCCATAATTTCAAAGGAGGTTGGTATGCAGCAAAGAAATGCCCGATTTATTTTCAGAGTGGTAAGCGCCTTCTTATTGAGTGTTCTTTTGGCTGGCATGGTAGGTATTTCCCCGGCGTTCGCTGCGGGTATCTCCGTGACGATTAATCAAAGCTTATCTGGCCCTGTCCAAAATGATCCAACGAATAAATCTCCTATCGTTTTCCAGGTAGTGTTTAGTCAGGCGGTGGCTGATTTTGGCCCAGGCGATGTTGACCTGAGCGGCAGCACTGGTGGCGGAGTGGGGTTATCTTATACGATAGGTGGCTCTGGCGCTGTTTATAGCGTCAGCGTGACCGGTATGACATCTGGAACTACGGTGGTTGCCTCCATCCCGGCTGACGTTGTGAGCGCGGGGGCGGCGACGAATATAGCCAGCACCAGCACCGATAACAGTGTGTATTATGAAACGGTAAAACCAACGGTAACGATTAATCAGGCTGCCGGTCAGGCAGACCCGACGAATGCTGCTCCTATCTTATATACTGCTGTTTTTAGCGAGCCTGTTGTCGGGTTTGATCCAAGTGATATTAACGTTACTGGTACTGCGCCTGGAATCAAAGTGATTAACGTGACCGAGGTAGCGCCAAACAATGGAACTACCTACCAGGTTAGCGTCACAGGCATGACCGGTTCGGGAACGGTGATTGCTGCGGTCAAGCCTAATGCAGCCCAGGACGCGGCGGGCAACTGGTCGGTGGGGAGCACATCCACAGATAAGACGGTGACATACACTGTGACAGCCCCTACTGTGACGATTAATCAAAGTCCATCCGGCCCGGTACAGCGTGATCCTGCCAACACATCCCCGATTGTTTTTGAAGTTATTTTCAGCGCGCCGGTGACTGGTTTCGGCGCGGGCGATGTTGATCTGAACGGCAGCACTGGCGGCGGGGCGGGTTTATCGTATACGGTGGGCGGCTCTGGCGCTGTTTATACTGTCAGTGTGACCGGCATGGTGTCTGGCAATACGGTGGTAGCCACAATCCCGGCAGGCGCGGCTACTGACTTGGCGGGGAATGCCAACGCAGCCAGTACCAGCACTGACGATTCAGTCTTATACGATAGCACACCTCCGACTGTAACCATCAACCAAGCCGTTGGGCAGGTCGACCCTGCATCTGCTCAACCGGTGGTCTTCACCGCTGTATTTAGTGAAAATGTGACAGGTTTCGATGCAGCCGATGTAACCGTAGGTGGTTCTGCGCCTGGCGTTAAGACGGTCAACGTTATAGCGGTGGATGCCAAAACTTATACGGTGCAAATTAGCGGCATGACCGGACGTGGCTCAGTCAGCGCTTCAGTCAAGAGCAATGCGGCTCAGGATGCGGCTCTCAACTGGTCAACAGTCAGCACCAGTACGGATAATGTGGTTGGCTATCAACCGGCGCAGGTTGTTGATACGACAGTTGATAAAGATAGCGGCGCATGTGTGCAAGGTAATTGTTCCTTGCGCGAGGCAATTGCTTATGCTTTGCCCGGGGATGTTATTACTTTCAACCTGGCTTACCCTGCCACCATTACCTTATCCAACTATATTGCCATCAACCGCGACCTTACGCTTAGTGGGCCAGGCGCCGATCAATTAACGATACAAGGCGCAGGCAGCGATCGTATATTTGCAGTTCAACTAGGCCATACTGTGACAATCTCCAAGATGACGATTTTTGCCGGTCTTCATGCTGCTCAAGGCGGCGGCATCTATAATAATGGTACCCTGACTTTGGATCAGGTGGTGTTGAGTGGCAACACGGCCCCTACGGGCGGCGCAATTTACAACAATGGCACATTGACGATCACAAATAGCACTTTGTCGGGCAACCAGGCCACATCTGGCGCGGCGATTTACAATGCCGGAACGCTTTCAATGACCAACGGCACGGTGGGTAATAACACGGCAACGGGTCAGGCTGGCGGCATCTACAATGCGGCTGGCGCAACAGCCACTTTACTGCATACCTCCATTGTAGATAATCCCGGCGGCGGTTTCTACAATGCTGGCACATTGAACTATACCAGCACCGTGATTGCCAAAAATGGCGGCGGTTTCGGTGATTGTATTCTGGCAGGCGCAGGCGGCCTGGGAACGAATTTAAACAATTTTGTAGGCAATGCATCCTGTTCGGCCAGCTTGAGCGGTGATCCTTTGCTGGCTGCTCTCGGCAGCAAACCGAATGAACCGACCGATACCTTTGCGCCTTTCAGCGGTTCGCCACTGTTGGGCGCGGCGAATGCCGGGACTTGCCCGGCCACCGATCAACGTGGCGTATCTCGTCCCGTTGGCGTGGGGTGCGATATCGGTTCCTTCGAGGGGAATCGCCCGTCGGCGACGGTCAACCAAGCTGTCGGGCAGGCTGACCCAACCGCTTCCGGCCCGATTTTGTTTACCGTTGTTTTCGGCGATCCGGTGACTGGTTTTGATGTTTCGGATG
>JBARBA010000347.1:0-3750 GCA_049792555.1 Anaerolineales bacterium | reverse complement strand
CCGTCAGGGTATGCCAAAAGCGCTGATATCCATTATAGAGGGATTCTCGTTTTTGTGTTGCCAATCAGCATGGCTGCTGGCGCTGCGATATTATAGCGGCGTTCACACCCCCGCGTCGCAAATCGGTACAACTGCCTATGCCGCAAAATCACGCCGTTCGTAATGATCATTTAATGGCGCTCGTTTACCGGCGGATATAGAATATTTTTGCCGGTGGGAAACCCAGGTTTGCGCAGTTCCACACACCCGGCAGGCGCACAGGAAGGAGGCCTTTGGGAGGAGCATATAAGATGATTATAGGATGATTATGAGATGATTATAGGACGGCAGTCGGCCTGTCCCGACCGGGAGCAACCCGGTGGGTGGGAAGGGGGCAAAACGGGCGTCAGGCGCTGCCCGAAAACATACCGTGTCCATTCAATCCCCAAAAAGCGAGGTTAGTATGGCAAAAGTACGCCAAAATATCGTCGTCCAGGGCCTGAGCGGCTCATTGGGCGATCAACTCGTTATCAAGCAAGACAAAGCCGGACGCACCATCGTCAGCATCAAAGCGGCCTACAGCCCCAACCGCGAATTCAGCGATTTGCAGAAGTCGCACCAGGATTCCTTCCGCGAGGCGGCTGCCTATGGCCAGAGCGCGCAGGGCAACCCGGTCTATGCCCAAAAAGCCGAAGGCACGCCCATGAGCGCCTACAATGTGGCCATGGCCGATTGGTTCCACGCCCCCGAAATTTTGGATGTGGACTTGAGCGCCTGGAGCGGGGGGGCCGGGCAGGCCATCCGCGTCAAGGCTATGGATGACGTGCAGGTCAAACAGGTGACGGTAGTCATCACCGATGAAAAAGACGCCGTCCTTGAGCAGGGCGCTGCGACGCAAGCCGATAATCTGTGGTGGCAATACACCACCACGGCAGCGGCCGGCGGCAGCCCGAAGGTGCTCGTCTCGGCGCAAGACTTGCCGGGGCACATCGCCGAAATGACAAAAGTGAAGTAACGCAGCCTGAGCCGGGTCCCAAGCGATGACCCGGCTCTTTTTATGGCAGCGTTCGTGTAGCATCTCAACCGTCGGTGGTTGAGTAGGCGGCGGTGCTGTCCCGCCCGTACACTTGCACCGCACTGCATTTGGCGCAGCGCAGGTGTCGAAACCACCTTTAGCAATATTCTGTTTGTTTTCAGGGGATTGCTTCACCCGGCATACACCGCCGGGTTCGCAATGACAGGTTAAAAATTTATTACCGATAAAGTCTAACAGAGCGGGGTGGGGGAGGGGCAGGCTGGGCGGCAAAAAGAATCTACCGCGCATCGTCATGGGCGGGAAGGTTGCCCTTATTTGTGCAACGCATCCGGCGCGCTGCCTGCCAGACAGCCGGATGCATTTTGGGGGAGGGGGAGCTTGACCCGGCAGGGGAAGAGGGATATACTACCTAATGCTTCTATTAATGATAGTTAAGTGAAGCAATTGAGCGTGAACGGTTTTACGCATCGCTGAACCACGCCTGAGGCCGTCTGAGCGCCGGATTGCCGCGCGCAGCAGACGAACACAAAACCAGACGGCAGCGCAGGCTTCCATACACACAGCCATGTTCGTTACATTTCGAAAGTTCGCATAGAATCATCACCCCCACAATCATTTGGATCGCGCGCCATATTCCGGCCACGCCCCTGCCGTATGGTTTGGGTCGGCGGACTTTTGCGCAACCGGCAGTATACGAAAACGCTAACTTATACGCAGTTGTCAGACAGATTTATTGGAGCGTGAATATGAGTGAAACCACCAGCATCCAACAGGCCGTCGACCTGTTCCTGGACAACATAACCCTGGCGCGCAGCAAAAACACCGCCGATACCTACGGCTTTGCCATGCGCGCCTTCCTGGCCCTGCTGGCCGACCGCAAGATCGACGCTGAGAACGCGCCGGTCGCCGACTTGAGTGAAGACGCCATTGGCTGGTTTGCGGCGGCGCTCAAAGACCTGGCTCCGGCCACCGAGCGGCTGTATTTGCAGGCCACGGCCGGCTTCTACGAATTCCTGGCTGCCGAACGGCTGGCCTCCCCCAACCTGCCCCGCTTAAAGCTCCTGGTGCATCAGCGCGCGCGCCGCACGGGGCAGCGCCTGCCGCAGTTCCCGCGCGACGACCTGGAGAAGGTGCTGGACTATGTCTCTTCGCTGTCCCCCCACCCCACCGGACACATGTCTCCCACCGAGGACGTTTCCCCAAATGAACACCTGCGCGACCTGCGCGACCGCGCCTTTTTGCTGACCCTGGCCGATACGGGGCTGCGCGTCAACGAAGCCTGCTCCCTGCGCCGCGGCGACATCGATTGGAACGAGGGCCGCGCCGTCATCATCGGCAAGGGCGACAAGCAGGCCGTGGTGCGCTTCTCGACGCGCTCCATGAACGCGCTGCGGGATTATCTCTCGGCGCGCGGCCCGCTCGACGGGGCCTCAGGGCGTCCGCTTTCGGCGTTGCCGCTTTTCGCGCGGCACGACAAAGGCGCCGGGAAAAAGGTCAAGCCGATGACCACGGCGACGGGCAGGAATATCGTCGATGAGCGGGTGCGGCAGGCGCTGGGGGGCGAGGCGGAAGGCCGCATCACGCCGCATTCCTTCCGGCATTATTTCGTCACAACGGTGTTACGCGCTTCGGGCAATCTCAAACTGGCGCAGGAACTGGCCCGCCACGCCAATATTTCCGTCACACAGCGTTACGCGCACATTTCGGATGACGAACTGGATAAGGGGTATTACGAAATTTTCGAGTCGGAATAAATTCCGACTTACGGGCTGGAAGCATCGATCCAACTTGAACCACCACCCTGGTTTTCTTCAACAACGTACGGATATTTAACCAAAATCTCCACCGTTACATTTTGCCGAACCGATTACAATTGTGCGAACTTTCACACAAGGATTGTCCTGCGTTTCGACAAAAAGGCTCGGTGGAGATTCTAATTCATGACCCTATCATCAACCCAAAAACCAAAAGAGTTGCACCCCCATGCCGAATCGCGCCGCCGCGAAGCGCTGACCGGCCTGCTGTTCCTTTCCCCCTGGATATTGGGCTTTATCCTGCTCAAGCTGATACCCATTCTCGCGGCGTTGGTGCTCTCATTCACCAATTTTCACCTGCTGACCCCCGGAGACACGCATTTCATCGGCCTGGGTAATTACATCAAGTTCCTGGGCGACATTCCGGGCTGGGCCAGCCTGGCGGGGTCGTTGGGCTACTTCCTGACGACCGTTCCGCTGGAACTTGGGGTCGCGTTGGGGCTGGCAGCCATCCTGTCCAGCGGGCGGCTGCGCGCCAGGGGCCTCTTGCGCTCGTTATTCTTCATGCCCAGCATCGTATCGGTGACAGCCATCGTCTTGATATGGATTGGGTTGGCCGATCCGCACACAGGCTGGCTCAATCAACTGATATTGATCCCGTTGGGCTTGCCGCCGGTTGTTCCCACTTATGGATTTGGTGACAGCAACCAACTGCTAATGATGACTCTGTGGAGCATCGGGCCGGGATTCCTGATCATGTACGGCGCCATGCAGGGCATCGCGCCCGAAATCCAGGAAGCTGCCCGCGTGGACGGCGCCGGGCCGGTGCTGCGCTTCGTGGGCATCACCCTGCCGATGATTTCACCGGCAATTTTCTTCAGCCTGGTGATCGATTTGATCGGCGCCTTCGGCGGCTACACCCTGACCGACAGAAGCTATTTGTTCGGGCATAGCATCTCCCCAATGGACGACTACATCCGC
>JBARBA010000346.1:0-3897 GCA_049792555.1 Anaerolineales bacterium | reverse complement strand
GTATCTAACTCTGTCAAGGTGTTCCCGCCCAAGCTTTGGCGATCAATCTCCTGCGTAGTGCGCAGCCAATTGCCTTCCGTAGCTTTCGCATCTATGTCATTCATATCAATCCATTGGAGCGGAAGGTATGAAAACTGTCCATACGGAACTGTGCTCAAATTGTCGCCATATGGAGGGGATGTAATTAACAAGTCATACTGACTTGTCTTATAAGGCGGCAATATTAATTGCGATGAGTCTTGTAGGTAAATAGCAATCTGGTTTTTATAGGTATAAGTATTTTTACGAAGATGTTTTTGCAAAACAAGTTTGAAGTCTTTTAAAGCCTCAAAGTTTTGTAGAACGATCTCTGTAAACATTTCAATAGGGGATAAATTTCTAGCATCAATCTCATCGCTTGGGCGAGTATGCAATTTGTATGTCGAAGTTCGGGAATTGCTGGTCACGCGCACAGTTTCAGCCAATGCTACCCACAAAAATCGTCTAATCCATAACTCCCCTACTGCTTTGATGGCGCGACGAATTCTGCTTAACTCGACTTTGACTTGTGGTTGGAACCATTTATCTATGTTTAAAAAATCAATATCAACATCTGCCCGCAAATCTGCGGTAATTGCAGTCAATACCCCTTGTATAGATACATCAAGTGCTTGCTCATTGAATGGGCCTGCTTTTGTGCGCGAAATAAGCACTGCTAAAGGGTTGATATCTTGCCCTGTAAAATTAAGGCCAAAAGGCATACAACTTGTCATTGTGGTTGCCGCCCCGACGAAGGGGTCGACTACATTCCTTATGCCGGGCTGCGATTCGTAAATAATTTTAATGAGTTCACGCTGTATTTCAGGCACCATCATAGCGGGATATTGCATAAAAGCATGCATATCTTCTCTTGGGTCTCGATTTGCTGATGCCCAAAATTCGGCGGCTTGATTATCAATGCGCCTTATTATTTCTTGATCCGCGATTGGTAAAGGTAGAACGGTTCTCATAAACACTATCTTATAAATGGCAGATTTTTGCCTAAACAACAGCGGCGAAACCCTGTTATATCCTGCACCGTGGCAAACGGCCATAGGGTAAGCATAAAGGAAAACTTGTATTTCGGCAAGCATTTGGACATAGCACTATAGCTTTTCAGCCAAGTAAAAAGCGATAATTCTTTCCATGAAACTTCCCGGTAAAAAATGTAAATACAACGCCCCCGGCAAAAGACCGGGGGCAGGTTGATTCACGGCAACACCGTATCATCTCGATATTTGGGGGAATTGTTGTTACTGGTGGTTTCGACACCTGTACTGCGTTCGATGCAGTGTAAGGCGGCGAGACAGCATCGCCGCCTACTCAACCACTGATTATTGAGATGATACGCGACGCCCATTTATTCGGTTGCGGTGAGGATTGCTATCACCCCGGCAGCAACTTTGCGTCGATCACGTCCACAATGCGGCTCTTCAGGCGCTCCAGCGCATCCAACAGCCGTTCCTGCCAGTCGGCTTCCTTGACGAAGTTGCACCAATAGGCATTTTTCCCGCCGCGGATGCCGGGGCCGAGATCGGGCAGCGCGCGTTGGGCCATCGTCGCGTTCAAGACGGGGTAGCGCAGCACGATCTGTCCGCTCTCCAGGCTGACGGATTGGACTCCCACCGCGTCGGCGCGCAGTTTGATGCGCATCTGGTAGAACAGGTTTTGCGCCATCTCGGGCAGCGGCCCAAAGCGGTCGGAGAACTCTTCCACCAGCGGCTCGATCTCGCGCTCCTCGCGCATCGAGGCGATGCGCCGGTACAGGCGCAAGCGCAAATCCTGGTTGTGGACGTAGGAGGCCGGGATGCCAATCGCCAGCGGCAGGTCGACGGTGACGGGTTCTTTGAGTTCCTGTTCGTAGGTCGAAAGTTCAAGGGTTGAAGGTTGAAGGTTGAAGGTCGACTCTTCGGCGCCAGCAGGCAAGACGTTCAACTTTGAACCCTTCGACGCGCTCAGGGCAAGCCCTGCAACCTTCAACCGCTTAACCGCCTGGGCCAACATGCGTGTGTACAGGTGGAAACCAACCGAGGCAATGTGCCCCGACTGGCGCACGCCGAGTAACTCGCCCGCCCCGCGGATTTCGAGATCGCGCATGGCAATCGAATAGCCCGCGCCAAGCTGCGTGTTCTCGGCGATCACTTCCAGGCGCTCCTGGCCTTCGAGCGTGGGCGACTTCTGGCGATGGCGGAAAAAATAAGCGTAGGCGCGCGCCGCGGCGCGTCCCACGCGCCCGCGCAACTGGTAAAGCTGCGCCAGGCCAAAGGTGTCGGCCCGGTCGACGATCAGGGTATTGGCGTTGGGGATATCCAGGCCCGACTCGATGATCGTCGTCGAGAGCAGGATGTCGATTGCGCCGCTGGTAAACTTGTGCATGATTTCGGCCAGTTCGCCTTCGGGCAACTGTCCGTGCCCCACGCCCACCCGCGCTTCGGGGACGAGCTTCTTCAGGTGCATTTGCATGGCGTGGATGGTCTGCACGCGGTTGTGGACGAAGAAAATCTGTCCGCCGCGCTCCAACTCGCGCAGGATGGCCTGGCGCACCAGTCGCGGCGAGTAAGGCCCAACGTGGGTGATGACCGGCAGCCGCTCTTCGGGCGGCGTGTTCAGGTTCGAAATGTCGCGCACCCCGGTCAGGGCCATGTACAACGTTCGGGGAATGGGTGTCGCCGTCAGCGTCAGCACGTCCACTTCCGTCCGCAGCTTCTTGAAATGCTCTTTGTGGGTCACGCCAAAGCGCTGCTCCTCGTCGATGATCACCAGCCCCAAATCTTTGAACTCCACATCCTGCGAGATCAGGCGGTGCGTGCCGATGATGATGTCGATGTTGCCGAGCAACAACTGGCGGATGATTTCATTTTGCTCGCGCTGCGTGCGGAAACGCGAGAGCATCTCGACCTTCACCGGGAAAGCCGCCAGCCGTTGCAGGAAGGTCTCGTAATGCTGTTGGGCCAGCACGGTGGTCGGCACCAACACCGCCACCTGGCGGCCGTCCATGACGGCCTTGAAGGCCGCGCGCAGGGCCACTTCGGTCTTGCCGTAGCCCACGTCGCCGCACAACAGGCGGTCCATTGGACGCGGCGTCTCCATGTCCTTTTTGATGGCGGCAATCGCCTGCTTCTGGTCGGGCGTCTCGGCGTACGGGAAACTGTCTTCCAACTCGGCCTGCCAGGGCGTATCCGGCTGGAAGGCGTAGCCCT
Source organism: Anaerolineales bacterium (assembly GCA_049792555.1). Taxonomy (GTDB): domain Bacteria; phylum Chloroflexota; class Anaerolineae; order Anaerolineales; family Villigracilaceae; genus UBA5195. The sequence continues at coordinate 679 of JBARBA010000346.1, read as the reverse complement.
TGGCCGTCTGGCGGCGCGCATACAGATTGAGCAAATCCTCGGCCACCTGCTGCACGGCCTCGCGCACGTGGTCTTTGGTGTTGGCCCAATCCATGCCGCCCAGGCGGCTCAGGCTTGGCGCAACGCCTTGCGCGCCGATGTAGCGCGTCAGCCGGTCGGCCTGGTGCACGGGGATGTAAATCTGGCCGCCGTTGTCGTACTCCACCAGCAGGAACTCGCGCTCGTGCCCGTCCAGCACGCGCTTGACCAGCCCGGCAAAGCGCCCGATGCCGAAATCGATATGCACCACGTAATCGCCGGCGCGCAGGTCGGAGAAAGCCGCTTCGGGCGTCTCGGCGGCCGGCTGCTGGCGGTTGCGCGGCGTGGGCCGCTCCCAGCCGAAAATTTCGGAATCAGAGATCAGATAAATAGAGAATGGAGGATTAGTGTTGACTCGCAGGGTGAAACCTTCAGAGATGGAAGTTTCGATGAACTGAGGATTGGGGACTACTCCCCGATCTCTATTCTCTACTCTCTGATCTTTCTGCTCTTCCCAAAGCTCCTCCAGCCGCTCACTTTGGCGTGATACCACCACGACGGGACTCTGCCCCTCGACCAGCCCCGTTAAATGCTCCACGAACGGCTTTATTTGCCCTCCAAAACGCTGACCCGGCGTAAACAACGACCGCAAATCCGGCTC
>JBARBA010000345.1:0-5435 GCA_049792555.1 Anaerolineales bacterium | reverse complement strand
GCGCAGTCGAAGGGCGATTGCTGGCAAGATGCCCTTCGACTGCGCCGCGCTGGGGATCGCGCGGCTCCGCTCAGGGTCAAATTGATAGAACATTTGTTTAATGTGACATTGTCAAAGTAGTTACAATTCCACTGTGAAATATATTTGCTCCGTTGGTATCAATAGGATAGTAATTACCTTTAAGCCTCATATTACATTGAACAGTAACATGCCTGACACCCACGCTCCAATCTATAGTGGACCCATAGCCTAAAACATAGCCATTCTTTATTTCCATCCTGCGGCTGAAAGAAGCAGTAGTAGAAAGAGGTACTATAAAAAGGGCCAATGCCAACGACAGAAGAACCATTTTAAGCTTCGGCGAAACTTTTATTCTTAACACAATTTTTCTCCTTGATTGAATTCATGAAAGTAATAAGACTTTGAAAGGACGCGAAATATCGGGCGGATTGTATCATTAAAAAGTAAGCTAGCAGCCTTACCCGCAATTCGTAGCGGTAAAACTCGCGTATAATGCACATGCTATTTCACTTAATCGGGACCGTACGAAATTGTCCCAACTTTCAGGAGAAGATTATGCCACTTCAAATTATTGTAGGCGCACAATGGGGAGATGAAGGAAAGGGCCGCATCGTAGACTGGTTCGCCGCAGACGCCGATGTGGTTGCCCGTTACAACGGCGGTGACAATGCCGGGCATTCCGTCACCGTTGGACCAAAACTTTTCAAGCTCCACCTGGTTCCTTCGGGGATCATTCATTCGCGCCCGGTTGCGGTTTTGGGGAATGGGATGGTGCTCAATTTGCATTCGCTGGTGGATGAAATCGCCATGCTGCGCAAAGCCGGGATCGAGATCACCCCGGCCCGTCTGCGGATTTCACACGCCGCCCACCTGATCACGCCCGCTCACCAGGCCATCGACAAGGCCCAGGAAACGGCGCGCGGCAAAGGCAACATCGGCACCACCGGGCGCGGCATCGGCCCGGCCTATACCGATAAAGCCACCCGCTCCGGCCTGCGCGTGATCGATATGCTTGCGCCGGACTTCATCGAACGCCTGGGCGACCACATCGCAGCCGCGAACGTGACCCTGGCCGCGCTCGGCGCGCCGAAACTGGACCCCGGCCCCATCCTGACGGAATACCGCAAGTACGTGGCGCAATTCACGCCCTACATTGCCGACGTGTCCACAGAGCTTTGCGACGCCATATCGGCTGGAAAAGCCATCCTGGCCGAGGGCGCGCAAGGCACGCTGCTCGACATCGACCACGGCACATATCCGTTTGTGACGAGTTCATCCACCACGTCCACGGGCGTGTTGAGCGGCCTGGGCCTCGGGCTGACCGCCGCCAACGGCGCGGTCGTCACCGGCGTGTGCAAATCCTTCCAGACGCGCGTCGGCTCCGGCCCCTTCCCCACCGAAGTCTTCGACGAGCTGGCCTTGCGCCTGCGCGGGACGGGCCAAAATCCCTGGGACGAATACGGCACAACGACAGGGCGCGCGCGCCGCGTGGGCTGGCTGGACGGCGTCCTGCTGCGTTATGCCGTGCGCATCAACGGCCTGACCGAACTGGTGATCACCAAGCTGGATATTCTTTCGGGTTTCGAGAAACTCAAGATCTGTGTGGCCTATACAAAAGACGGACAGGTTTTCAACAACCTGCCCTTTGGCCCCACCGAACTGGCCGGTTACGAACCCGTTTACGAGGAACTGGACGGCTGGAAGGAAGACGTCTCCGCCGTCCGCAAGTGGCAGGACCTGCCCGCAGCGGCGAAAGCTTACCTTGAAGCGATCAGCAAAGTGGCGGGAATTCCGATCCGGCTGGTCTCCGTTGGGCCGGAACGCGAGCAGGTGGTGGAAAAGAAGTAGGCCGTTGACTGGTAACTTCTTCTCAAAATTGGTGGTTGAGTAGGCAGCGGCGCTGTCCCGCTGCCGTACCGAAACCACCTGTAACAACAATTTCCCCGAAATATTGAGATGATACGTTGATTGCTTATTCCGAAAGGCAGGCAACATGTTCAAAAACTACCTTCGCAAGGTGGATAAGATGAAAATCCTGGGCAGGCTGCTTGGCAGCCTGCTTGCGATTCTGCTGTTCATGTTCGTGACGCCCCTGCAAATAACCTACGCCGCAGCGACGCCGCCCCCATACACCACCAGTTGGTATATGGACACGCCCAACCCGACCTGGCTCCCGAACGCGGCCTACGACAAGGGATGCGCGCTTGGAACCCACGACTTGAACACGCCGGGGGCGCAGGACAACGTGGTGATCCTGCTTTTTGGATACCCGGCGTATGTCAACGGTCTCTTCGGCGCGATGGACTGGGACGGAATCGGAAGTGGTACCCATGTATTTATTTCCGCGACACAAATCAAGACAACCATCCAACAATTTGCGCGCGGCTACTGGCAATGCACCGGGCCGGGGGATACCACATCACAACTCTTCCTGGCCGTTGGAACAAACAATGATGGAGGTAAAAAAAGCGTAACGTACGCCCAGGGCAGGGCATGGGCGGCAATGGTAAAAAATATAAACGACTGGGTAAACGCCATCAGGTACGCGTCGCAAATCAAGATACGGGCTGCCAGCGATATGGAACTGGGTCTCAACAGCGCAAAAGCCACGAGGGCCTGGGTGGACGGTTATGGCAGCGCGTATGGGAGCGGTTTGTGGCTTTACGACGTGGGCGATGCCGCAGGCTGCCCTTACCCCGGGAATCCGAATGCCAAATGCGGAGCCGGCGCCTACGATGATTGGACATCGGAAGACGTCTGGTATATTTCCTGGGGCAAAGTCGTTGCCTACCCCATTCCCGAAATTTACAATACAAACGGGGCCACTGCCGGGGAATGGTATTATTTAAGCCTGTATTCGTATGCCAAGCCCACCAGGACATCCATCTACTTTCCGGGAACGTTAACCCAATTCCAGTCCTGCGCGCAGGCGGGCGGCTGCGCCGGCGTAAACAATACGCCCGCGCAGGGCTGGACGCAGCTCTGGAATATCATCAGTTCAGACCCGCGCACGGCCCAGACTTCCCAGCGTTGGTCGACCGACATGAAGTGGCATGTTAACCCGTAAAGGAGAAAATAAGTCATGCGCACCCTTTTAAGAACAACCCTGATCACCATGACCGTCGTGTTCAGCGCCCTGATCCTTTTCTGGTCGCTGGCGCGCAATTCCAACGCCGCGCAAAGCGCGCAGGCCGCCCCCGCGACGCCCACCATCCCGGAGCACTGCGTGAAAGACCTGCAGGAATGGTTGGCCAAACCCCGGAGTCCCAAAGAGCGGCAGACGGCGGTGCAGGCTGAATTGGACTGCGCCGCCGGCGCGCAAACCTATCCGAGCCGCAAAAAAACTGCGCTGGCAAAATTCACGCCGCCCACCTCCAGGCCCGCCTCCGTTCCATACTCGACCCCAACGCTCCAGGTTGGAATTCAAATGGCGGAACTCGGCGCCGTACCCCAGAGCAGTTTCATGCCCGAAGAAGACGGCAACAATTTGTGGGCGGATTTTGTGAACGGTCAGGTGGCGCAGGTTATTGTCGGTTATATCAATGACCCGGACTGGCAGGATCACCCCCGATGGGCCATTCAAGGCGCGTTGCAAGTGGTTCAAAATTACGAATGGACAAAAAGTAAACTATACCCTACCCTTACGCGGCACGGTGAAGTGCATTTCATCGCCGCCTGCGGCACAAAGCTCTTCCTGCAGGCCACCGACGGCGCGATCTTTGCCTTCGATGTTGCGACGCTCTCCTACGTGAGCAATACCGTCATGGCATGTCCCACCGTCACACTGCGCGCAGGTATCATGAGCAGCAGCCCACCCATCGATCCAGGCAATTTCGTGCTCACAGTAGATTATCACAACGGCACGTGGCAGGATACGATCGATGGGAAACTGGTGCAGGTGTACGCCGGTTCGCTGGAGGAATCCAATCCCAACAATTCAGGCCGGCGTCTCCAGGGATTGGTGCTTGTCAGCATCGCAGGCGCGCAGGGCGAGGAGTATCCAACCCCCGGACGGCATGGCGAAGTGCGTTTCATCGCCGCCTGCGGCACAAAGCTCTTCCTGCAAGCCACCGACGGCACAGTCTTTGTTTTCGACGCCGCCACGCTTGCCTATGTGGATAACGCCCCGGCCTGCCCAACCGTCACGCCGTAGGCCGCCTTCTTTCTCCCGCCATACGCCATGCGCATCCTTTTACGAATCATCCTGGTCGCCATGCTCGTTGTGTTCAGCGCCCTGATCCTTCTCTGGTCGCTGACGCGCAATTCCAACGCCGCGCAGAGCGCGCAGGCGGCCACTGCGACACCCACCATCCCGGAGCACTGCGTGAAAGACCTGCAGGAATGGCTGGCCAAACCCCGGAGTCCCCAAGAGCGCCAGACGGCGGTGCAGGCTGAATTGGACTGCGCCACTGGCGCGCAAACCTATCCGAGCCGCAAAAAAACTGCGCTGGCAAAATTCACGCCGCCCACCCCCAGGCCCCCCGACGTTCCATTCTGGACCCCAACGCCCCAGATTGGAATTCAGAATGGTGACTTTAACCCTTATTCACAGGATCCATTCATGGCGGTGGATGACGGCAACAATTTATGGGTCGGTATCGTGAACGGCAAGGTTGTATCTATTTTTGCCGGTTATCTGAACAACGAACAGGAGAACCAGGACTGGCAGACTCAACCGGGCTGGAAGGCTCAGGGAGCCGTACGGGTTTGGGTGGATGATTCGAATACTTTCGGTGTAATATACCCAACTCTTACGCGGAATGGCGACGTGCATTTCATCGCCGCCTGCGATGCGGTGGTCTTTCTCCAGGCGGAAGACGGCACGGTCTTTGCCTTCAATGCCGCGACGCTTTCTTACGTGAGCAACACCGTCATGGCATGTCCCACCGTCACGGTGCAACCGGGCATCGCAAGCAGCAAGCCGATCATGGATCCAGGCAATTTCATGCTCGCAGATTATCGCAACATATGGCAGGATACAATCAATGGGAAGCCGGTGCAGGTGTACGCCGGTTCGCTGTATGAGGAAGACAATCCAGACCACCCCCATCGGATTCTCCAGGGATTGGTGCTTGTCAGAGTCGCAGGCGCGAAGGACGAGTTGTATCCAACCCCCAAGCGGCGCGGCGAAGTGCATTTTATCGCTGCCTGCGGCACAAGGCTTTTCCTGAAAGCCACCAGCGGCGCGATCTTTGTTTTCGACGTTGCCACGCTTTCCTACGTGAATAACGCCCCGGCCTGCCCGACCGTCACGCCGTAGGCAAAAAGCTTCGCCTTTGATTGGTTGCCGCTCCATCCGCTGGACGTCGCCGAAGAAAATAATTGCATCGTCGTCGGTTAAAGCGACGGCATTGTCGTTTTAAACGACAACGGCGGCGGTTAAAGTGTCGAAATCGTCGCTTAAAGTGACGGCG
>JBARBA010000344.1:0-2569 GCA_049792555.1 Anaerolineales bacterium | reverse complement strand
ACACGGGAGAACACGGAAAAAACCCCCTTAAAAAACTAGCAGAATCCGTGTAACTCCGTGTAATCCGTGTCCAAATCGTTCTTTTTGTGCCTTCAAAAGCCGAAAAAAAACGATGGTTTGGGTTCGGATCATTACACCGTACTTTGTGAACCTTTGAAAGGAAATTTGCAAAACCATGTCCATTATCCAGCATCTTGTCATCGACCAGTACGGCGCGTTCCTGGGCAAACACAGCGAACGCCTGATCGTCACCAAAGGCGACGAGAAAATCGCCCAGGCGCCGCTCATCCACCTTGAATCGGTGGTGATCGCCAACCGCGGCGTCAGCGTGAGTGCCGAAGCGGTGCGCGAATGCACCGAGCGCGGCATCCCCATCTTTTTTATCAGCGGCACGGGCACGGCCTACGCCAGTCTCTATAGCGCCGGGCTGACCGGCACCGTGGCCACCCGCCGGGCGCAGTTGGAAGCTTTCAACGATGCGCGCGGACTGCGCCTGGTGCTGGCCTTCGGCATGGGCAAGCTGCAAAACCAATCCAACCTGCTCAAGTACATGGGCAAATACCGCAAGGAAAGCGATCCGCCGCTCTACGAGGAACTGCATCGCTGCGCCGCCGAGGTGCTCGACAGCCTGATCGAGATGGAGCGCATCCGCGATTATCCCGAGTATCAAAGCGGCGCGGCCACCGTCGATGCCCTGCGCCTGGAACTGATGGGCCTGGAAGGACGCGCCGCGCAGCGTTACTGGAGCGCCGTCAAATTGACCCTGCCGGAGAAATACGGGTTTACCGCCCGGACGGGGCGCGGAGCCACCGACCCGGTCAACTCCATCCTGAACTACGGCTATGGCATTCTCTACGGGCAGGTGGAGCGCTGCCTGGTGCTGGCCGGGCTGGACCCGTACGCGGGCTTCCTGCACGTCGACCGCCCCGGCAAGCCCAGCATGACGCTCGACTTCATCGAAGAATTCCGCCCGGCGGCGGTCGACCGCGTGGTCTTTGGGCTGGCCAATAAGAACGTGGCGTTCGAGCAGGACGAGAATAAAATGTTGACGAAAGAGACGCGCCGCATGTTGGCAGACAAGGTCAACGAGCGCCTGGACAGCGAGTCGTCCTATGAAGGCAAGCGCCACCCCCTGCGCGCCATTATGCAGATGCAGGCGCGCCACCTGGCGACCTTCCTGCGCGGCGAGCGGCTGACCTACGAACCTTACCTGACCACCTGGTGATCGGTGGTTGAGTAGGCGGCGGTGCTGTCCCGCCGCCGTATCGAAACCACCTTCGAGATGATACGATTAAAGGTTAGCGTGAAGAATCCAAACCTGTTGTTGATCTACGACATTCCCGATGACCGCAAGCGCGCCAAAATTGCAGACGCCTGCCTGGATTACGGCCTGGATCGCATTCAGTTCAGCGCCTTCCTGGGCCGTTTGTTGAACACCCAGCAGGAGGAGCTGTTCTTGAAGGTCAGGAAAATCCTGGGCAAGAAGCCGGGCAACATCCAGATGTTCCCGGTCTGCGCCGATGATTGGGAAAAGCGCAAGGTCATCGATCAGAAGCCAAAGGAGAGCAGCTAAATGTCCGAAAAGCTGCAAGTCGAAGCCCCGTTCCGCGTCACCGACCTGAAGCAGTGGGTCTACTGTCCGCGCATCCTGTTTTACGCCCTGTGCCTGCCGGACGTGCGGCCCACCACCTATAAGATGGAAGCCGGGATCGACGCCGGGCAGGACGAGGAGGGCCGCGAGGCGCGCCGCAGCCTGCGGGCTTATGGTCTGACGGAGGGACGCCGTGAGTTCAACCTGCGCCTGGTCTCCGACCGCTACGGCCTGCGCGGCATGGCAGACATGGTGGTCTGGATCGAACGCCCCGGAGCCGAGGAAGTCATCCCGGTGGATTACAAGCTGTCGAACGTGCCCGGCGAACATTTCAAGATGCAGTTGATGGCTTACGGCTTGATGCTGGAGGAGCTTGCGGGGCTGCCTGCCCGGCGCGGTTTCCTGTACGAAATCCCCAAACGCCGCGCCGAGAAAGTGATCCTCGATCAGCGCATGCGTGATAAACTACTGGCGACGCTGGACGCGATGCACCGCATGTTGCGCAGCGAGACGATGCCGCCGCCCACCCCCAACCGCAACAAGTGCCTGGCCTGCGAGTTCCGGCGCTTCTGCAACGACGTGGCCTGAGGCCGGAGAGTAGTGAGTAGGGAAAAGGGCAGTGCTTCGCAAATCGCCCGTCTTTTTGAGCAAAATCGGGTTTGCGAAAAACAGGCCGGGCAGGCCCCAATGAGGGAACGGGTTTACCGAAAACGAACGCACAGGAAGGCTCCTGCGGCCCTAAAAACGGCAGATACGACGCCGCAGGTCTTTTTTTGTTTTTGAACAAACGCGGCTTCAAAGACTTCGATCCGATTGTGGATACTGAAACGCCGGTTCGATCCTGACTACATTCGGGAACGGTCTGCTTCAAAGACTTCGATCCGATTGTGGATACTGAAACATGACTTTTTGCGCAGCTGGTCAGCAGCCAGTTAGGCTTCAAAGACTTCGATCCGATTGTGGATACTGAAACTTAGA
>JBARBA010000343.1:0-8717 GCA_049792555.1 Anaerolineales bacterium | reverse complement strand
TACGGGTTGGCCCCCAGATATGGAGTGTGTCACGCTGATTCTCAGAGAGCTATAATTTTTGCCAATAAGTTTAGTGGATTATGCGGCAAGCGGTAGATGTTGGATGGGCGTATAATAAAAATGCTCTGGAGAATTTCTATGCTTGCGAATATAAAAAAAGATTGGGTTGCGCACATTGTTCCGCTGGTTTGCATCGCCATTGCGGGCGCAATGTTCATTTTGACGCCTGTCTGGGCCTTTGGATGGTACGGCAGCCCCTTTTTGGGAATGCTGCTCGAACCGAATAACGTTGTCAGTCAGGTCAAAGACAAAAGCTGGGCGGCTGCCAGCCAGGAGGTTGTCTGGTCAGACCGGCTGGTTTCCTTGAATGGCCTGCCGATGGCGGATGCGGAGCAGGTCAATGCGTTCATGCGCCAGAATGGTTTCAAAACGGTCAATGCAACTTTTACACATCGCTCAGGCGAAGTTTTCACGCTCCAAAATGTCTTGCCCATCAAGCCCGGCTTTGGCAATCTGTTCTCCTTGTTTATTATTCCATATCTGGTGGGGGTCATGTTCCTGGGCTTCGGCGTCTGGGCCTATCGCATTCGCCCTGAGTTGCGCGCGACGCGCGCTTTTGTGATCCTCGTGGCGGCAATTTCCGTTGTAACGACAACTTATCTGGACATGCTCACCACCCACCACGTGGTCTTGTTGTGGGGGCTGAGTCTCCCGGTTGCCGCCGGGGCGGGTATGTATCTCACGCTGTTTTTCCCGCTGGAAGTGAAGCTTGTTCAGCGCTGGCGTTTCCTGGTCTATCTGCCCTGGACCATTGCACTGGTTTTAGGTATTGTGATTGCGCGCGATGCGCTGGCGTCTCCCACGCCTTATGCCTACATCGATTCGTGGCGTTGGGGCTATATCCTGAACGCCCTCAGTATCTTTTTGTTGATGGTTGGTTTGGTGACGCGGATTTTCAGCAGCAGCATCTCGATTGTGCGCCAGCAAAGCCGCGTGATCATTTTTGGCGTGGCGCTGGCTTTTCTCCCCATTCTGCTGCTTTATCTGATCCCGATCGGTTTCAGCGGGCAGATTCCCGAATTCCGCTCTGAGATTCTCTTCCCGCCGCTCATCTTTTTCCCGCTTTCGGTGGCGTATGCCATTTTGCGCTATCGCCTGCTGGATGTGGACCGCTGGTTCGCCCGCGCCTTGACTTATGTGCTGACCATGGGCGTGGCCCTGGCTGTTTTTTACACCGTTATTGCCGGTGTTTCCCTGCTGTTGAGTCAGGCCATTCGCTCCGATGACCCGCTGGTGGTGGCCGGGTATGTGCTGCTGTTGGTGATCGGCTTTCAGCCGGTGCGCAATTTCTTCCAGCGCGCGATTGATCGCGTCTTTTATCGTTCCCATACAGATTACCGGCGTGTGCTGGCTCACCTGTCGAAAAGCCTGGTCGTTACGCCAGACCTGCAACGCACTCTTTCCCTGCTGGAGACTGAATTGGGGAGCGCCGTCAACCCTGAAAAATTCGTCGTCTTCCTGTACGAGGATGACCGCAAAGAATACGTCCCGTATTCCACCCGCACGGATATTCGGCACACCTTCCAGCCTGACGCCGCTTTGCCGCGCCTGTTGCTCTCCACCAAAGAACCGCTCTGGCTGCCACCCGAACGCACGCTGCCGCCCATGCTTGTTGCCGGGGACGGCGCTGTCCGTCTCATGGGCTGCCAGGTATTTGTGCCGCTGCTTTACGAAGAGCGTTTAATCGGTTTCTTCGCCCTCGGCGCGCGCCGCTCCGGTGAGCGGTATGTCAGCGACGATCTCGATTTCCTGGTTGCGGTTGCCGGTCAGTCCACACTCTCCTTTGAAAACGCCCGCCTGTTTGAAAACCTGCGCCATACTCTCGATGAGACCAGCGAGATGAAGAATCTCATGGACGATATTTTCGCGTCCATCGCCACCGGTGTGATTACCACCGATATGGATCAGAAGATCACGCTCTTCAACCGCGCTGCCGAAACCATCCTGGGCTTGTCGCTTGAATCTGTGATCGGCAAACCATTGCAAGACGCCATTCCTACATTCCATCCAGAACTGGGACAGGTGACCAGCAGCGTCATCATGCAGGGACTGACCGAACAGGGCCGCGAACTTACCTCCAACCTGGATAAACGCGGCGATCTTTACCTGCGCCTTTCGGCCACACCCTTGCGCGATGCCTACCTCGCTACCAAAGGGGCCACCATCGTTTTTGAGAACCTGACCGAAACCCGCAAGGTCGAGGCCGAACGCGAGGTCATCCGCCAGACTTTTGGGCGCGTGGTCTCGCCGCGCGTGCGCGACCGTATTTTGGCCGACGCCGGCAACCTGCAACTGCACGGTGCGCGCCGCAATGTAACGATCTTGTTCGCCGACCTGAGCAGCTTCACCAGTTTCACCGAAAAGACCTCGCCAGAGAGCGTCTTCAAGATACTCAACTCCTACCTGGATATCGCGGCCCAGGCCATCCTTGATCACGAAGGCACGCTCGACAAATTCATGGGCGATGCCGTCATGGCCATGTGGAACAGCCCCGACCATCAGACTGACCATGCGCTGCTCGCCTGTCTGACCGCATTACAAATCGTCTGGCACTCTCTGGATGCGCACAAAAACTTCTCGAATCCCGATTATCAACTCGTCTTCCGCGTTGGCGTGGCCACCGGCCCGGCCATTGTCGGCAACGTGGGTACCAGCCAGTTGTTCAATTACACCGCCGTTGGGGATACCGTCAATGTGGCGGAACGCTTGCAGACTGCCGCCCCGCGCGGTCAGGTCTACATCCTGAAAAGCACGTATGACATTGTCAAAGACCACGTCCTGGCCGAACCCATCGCCCCGCTGACCGTCAAAGGCCGCGAGCAGCCCGTCGAAGTCTACCTGCTCAAGGGCATGAAATGAAGCCGGATGTCATCCAACACCTAAAGTCTAAACGCTGAATCGAAAAGGTATAATTAACCCCATGGACCTAAAAACTCAACTCACCAACGCAATGAAAGAATCAATGAAATCTGGCGACAAGGTTCGCAAGAACACCGTCACCATGGTGCTGGCCGCCATCAAGCAGGTCGAAGTCGACCGCCGCATTACGCTGGATGAACCGACCATTCTGGGCATCCTGCAAAAGGAAATCAAGATGCGCAAAGAAGCGCTGGCAGAAGCCCAAAAAGCCGTGCGCGAGGACCTTGCCAAAGATGCCCAGGCCGAAATCGCCATCTTGACGGCTTTCCTCCCGGCGGGTCTCGGCGCAGATGAACTGCGCGCCCTTGTGCAGGCCGCCATCGCCGAAACGGGCGCATCCGCCCCTGCGGATATGGGCAAAGTGATGAAAGCGCTCCTGCCAAAAGTGGCCGGACGCGCCCCCGGCGACCAGGTCAGCGCAATGGTGCGCGAGCTGCTCCAGAAGTAGGGCTGTGAATCCTGACGTGCTACACCGGTGGCAACGCATCAGTCGCCATGATCTCCTGGCGCTGATTTTGCTCATCTTAACCGGTTTGGGGGTCTACGCCATCCTTGTGCTGCCCCTTTCCTTGCGGTCATCCAGCTTGCTGCTTCATGCCGGGCAAGTGGCGCCTCAAGATTTTCAGGCTCCCCGAAATACCGAATATATTTCCACCATACGCACCGATCAGGCCCGCGATGTGGCCGAGCGGGCCGTTGCCCAGGTTTACAGTCCGCCAGACCCTGTCATCGCCCGACGCCAGATCGAACACCTGCGCACTGCCCTGGACTATATTAGCGCCACCCTGGCCGATACAACCATCGACTCCGCGCAAAAAAAGGCCTTGCTGGCTTCATTCAGCGACCTGCGCCTTAAGCCTGATGTGATCGACCAGGTACTCGCGCTCTCAAATTCGCGTTGGGATAGCATCTCGCAAAATGCGCTGCTCGCCCTGGAGCAGGTCATGCGCAGCCCTGTGCGGGATACCAATCTCGAAAGCACCCAGGCCAACCTGGCTTTTATTGTTAGTCTGGCCCTGACCGAGGCTGAATCTGCCATTGTTGTTGATCTGGTCAAGCCTTTTATCGTGGCCAATAGCTTTTCGAGTTCGGCATTGACCGACACAGCCCGCCAACAGGCCAGGCAGTCCGTCGAGCCGATTACGCAGACGTACGTGGAGGGGGAGATCATCGTCCAGCGCGGCCAACTCCTGACGGATGCCGACATCGAGGCCCTGCAAACCCTCGGCCTGATCCGCCCGACCAACCCGGCGCTCGATTACCTGGGTGTGGCGGCCATGGTTTCGGTCATCATGGCTTTTGCCGGGATTTATTTCCATCGCCGCCGGCCACTGTATTACAACGAAAGCCGCAGCCTGATCATGGTGGCGGTGCTGTTCCTGGTCTTTCTGGTCGCTGCCAGGCTGGTCATCCCCAACCGCACGGTTTTGCCCTATTTATTCCCGCTCCCCGCGTTTGGGATGCTGATCGCCACCCTGTTCGGCCCCGGCGGCGGGCTGATTTTGGCGCTTATGATTAGCGTCCTGGCTGCCTACGGATTGCCGAACTCCCTCGACCTGACGCTCTTCTACATCTTCTCATCCCTGATCGGCATCCTTTCTCTGGGCAAAGCGCACCGGGTTGGTTCGTTCCTGTGGGCCGGGCTGGCCTCTGGCGCAGCGGGTATGGCGGTCATCATCGCTTACCGCCTGCCTGCCGAAACGCTTGACCCATTGGGCTATATCACGCTGGTTGCTGCGACTGCGTTGAACGGGGTTGCCTCGGCCAGTGTGGCCCTGATGCTGCAATATTTGTTGGCCGAATTTCTCGGCCTGACGACGGCCTTGCGCCTGCTCGAAATCGCCCGCCCCGATGCGCCGCTGCTCCAATTTTTCCTGCGCAACGCTCCCGGCACTTACCAGCACAGCCTGCAGGTGGCCAACCTGGCCGAGCAGGCCGCCGAAAAACTGGGCATGGATACGTTGCTGGTGCGCGTTGGCGCGTTGTATCACGATGTCGGCAAGGCGTTGAACCCTTCGTTTTTCATCGAAAACCAGATGCCGGGCAGCCTGAATCCACACGACGACGTTGACCCCGAAACAGCGGCAGCCTCCGTCATCCAGCATGTACTGGATAGTGTGGCGCTGGCGCGCAAATATCGCCTGCCGCGCCGCCTGCAGGATTTTATGCTTGAGCATCACGGCACGCTGCTGGCCCGTTATTATTACAATACTGCCGTCCATATCGCAGGCGGGGACACATCCAAAGTCGATTCGTCCAAATTCCGTTACCCCGGCCCGCGTCCACGCACGCGCGAAACGGCTCTGTTGATGCTGGCCGATAACGTCGAGGCCCGCGCCCGCTCAGAGCGCCCGCGCGACGAAAAAGAAGTCAACATTGTGGTGCAAAAAGCATTTGATTACTGCCAGTCCGAGGGCCAACTGGCAGATACGCGTTTCACATTCAAAGACCTGAATATTATTTCCGAGGTCTTCTCGGTGACGTTGACGGGGCTTTACCATCCCCGTATTCCCTACCCGGGCACCGGGCCGCTTCATCCTGTGGACGGGCCTACCATCCCGCTTGCGAAAACAAATCCGGGGCCTGCGACCCTTTCAGAGCCTAAGGCCCCTTCGGAACCTACGGCCCCTTCGGAGCAAATATGATTTTTATCGAAAAGATCGAAAACCTGCCGCCCGATATTTCGGAGCAGTTAGTGAAAAGCGCCGCCGCTGGAGCCATGCGCCACCAGGCTGGTCCTGAAGATGCTGACTTGACGATTGTCCTGACCGACGACGCCCAACTCCGCACATTGAACCGCGACTATCTGCACGTGGACGCGCCGACTGACGTGCTCTCCTTTTCGTCCGATCAAACCGACCCTGAGACCGGCTCCCGTTATCTCGGCGACATCCTTATCTCTGTGGAGCGCGCCGCTGCGCAGGCTGGCGAGGCCGGGCACGCCGTCGAAGCGGAAGTGCAGTTGCTCGTGGTGCATGGCGTGCTGCACCTGCTCGGCCACGACCACGCCGACCCCGACGAAAGGGCCATCATGTGGAAGGCGCAGGCCGAAATCCTGTCGAACCTGGGGTTGGGCAATATTGAAATTCGGGAAGTTTGAAAGTTGATGAGATATCCCCCCATATTCAGCGACCAGCCCGTAAGTCGGAATTAATTCCGACTTACGGGCTGTGGTTAACCACATCTGCTCGGCGATGGTCGGGAGACCATCGCCAGCCTCGCAATTACGTATTGCTCTCGCCCTTGATGAAAGCCTCGGTCATTTCGCGGCAGATGTTGTCTTTGAACTGCTTGGGAGGCGTCTTGAAGAAGTAAGACGACGGGCCAATGATCGGGCCGGAAAGTCCGCGGTCGAGCGCAATTTTGGCGCAGCGCACCGCGTCGATGATCACACCGGCAGAGTTGGGGCTGTCCCAGACTTCGAGCTTGGCCTCCAGGTTGAGCGGCACGTCGCCGAAGGTGGTGCCTTCCATGCGGATGTAACACCACTTGCGGTCGGTCAACCAGGGCACATGGTCCGACGGGCCGACGTGGACGTTGCCCGGGCCCAGGTCGTAGGGGATCATGCTGGTGACCGCGCCGGTCTTGGAAATTTTCTTGCTCTCCAGGCGTTCGCGTTCGAGCATGTTCAGGAAGTCGGTGTTGCCGCCGAAGTTGAGTTGGTAGGTACGGTCGATGCGCACGCCGCGGTCAACGAACAGGCTGGTTAGCACGCGGTGCAGGATGGTCGCGCCGACCTGGGACTTGATGTCGTCGCCCAGGATGGGCAGCCCGGCGTCTTTGAAGCGCTTGCCCCAGTACTCGCTGGATGCGATGAAGACCGGGATGGCGTTGACAAAGGCGCAGCCCGCTTCGATGATTTGTTCCACATACCATTTGGTGGCCATTTCGGAGCCGACCGGCAGGTAGCTGACGACAACGTCGGTTTTGGTGTCTTTCAGGATTTTGACGATGTCGGCAGTGGGGCCGGGGGCTTTGGTGATGACCTCGGAGAGGTACTTGCCCAGGCCGTCGTGGGTCATGCCGCGCACGACGGGCACGTCCAGGTGGGGTACGTTGATGAACTTGAAGGTGTTGTTTGGCTCGGCGTAGATGGCTTCAGAAAGGTCTTTGCCGACCTTGGTGACGTTGATGTCAATGCCGACCGTGAATTCGATGTCACGGACATGGTAGCCGCCCAGGTTGACGTGCATCAAACCGGGGACAGTGGCGTCATCGAGCGCATCTTTGTAGAACTGAATTCCCTGTACGAGGGATGAGGCGCAGTTGCCGACGCCGATGATCGCCACACGTACTTTCTTGCTTTTATTCATGGTATTGGGTCTCCTTAAAGAATTGCAATTAAGTTCCAAACCCTGCCTGCACAGGCAGGGAAAGTTGCTTATGCTATAATCGTACTACAGTACTGTAGTACTACAGTGTAATCCCACTTTCAAAAACTGTCGACTTTGCCGAGCATAATGTTATGAGCATGAATGACCAGACCCACCGCATCGAGCGTCTGATACAGATTGGCCGCGAACTGAGTTCGGCGGCCGATTTGGATCGCGTATTGCAATCCATCTTGTCTGCTGCTGCTGACCTGACCGGTTCTGAATCGGCTTCTGTTCTCGGGCTGGACGAGGAGAGCAATACGCTGCGCTTTCTGGCAATTCCATCTGCCCATAAAAATACGCTTCAAACCATAACTGTTCCGCTTGATAGGAGCATTGCCGGGATGGTGTTCAGCCAAAAAAAGACGGCGGCTGTCAACAATGTCAGCAAATCGCCTTTTCACTATAAAAACGCCGACCAGATCAGTGGATTCCAGACTCGCTCCCTGCTCGCCTCGCCGATCATGTTTCGAAATGAATCGCTGGGGGTGATTGAAACTGTCAACAAAATCGACGGTTCTGATTATACCGGGGATGATGTAACAATCCTAGAGACTCTTGCCTCGCAGACGGCAATTGCTGTCCAAAATACACGCCTGCAAACGCTTCTTGAGAAAACACAGAACGATGCCAGTCGCCTCGATAAAATGAAAAGTGATTTTGTGGCCATCACCTCTCACGAGTTGCGCACGCCACTCGGATTGATTATCGGTCATTCCACCTTCCTGCGCGAATTGATTGGCGACGAATACAAAGACCAGTTGGATGCCATCATCAAAAGCTCCATGCGGCTGAAAGAAATTATCGAAAATATGTCCAGCATGGATAACTTCCAAAGCGGCATGGCGGTTGTTCGCCAGCGCTCTGTGTCTGTGCGGCGTTTGATCCTGGATACGATTGTCTCCTACCGGCAAGATGCAGAAGCCAAAAAAATCTCCATTGACCTTGACCTGGCCGATTCTGACCTGCTGATCGAAGGCGATGCCGAGAAAATCGGGATTGCGATCACGAACTTGATCAAGAACGCCGTCACATTTGCAAATGAAGGCGGGCACGTATTCATCGTTTCAGAGCAGGTTCCCGGTTATGTCAAAGTGTCGGTGATCGACGATGGCATCGGCATTCCGCTCAAGGATCTGCCCCACATCTTTGACCGTTTTTACCAGGTCGAGTCGCACCTTACCCGCAAACATGGCGGCATGGGGTTGGGACTATCCGTAGCCAAAATGATGGTCGAAATGCACGGTGGTCGCATCTGGGTGGAAAGCGCAGAAGGCAAGGGCAGTATGTTCACCATGCTCCTGCCGCTTGATTCATCCCAGGCGCAGGCTGCCCAGCGCGTCTTTCGCTAATGACTCCCGCAGA
>JBARBA010000342.1:0-8397 GCA_049792555.1 Anaerolineales bacterium | reverse complement strand
GAGCCGGCGTTATAGGCGGTGTATTGGTCGAGCATGGCCACGTGAATGGGACCGTAGTCAAAGGACCAGTACAGGCCGCCGGGCTGGAACGGCTCAGGCCAGTAACGGCTCCAATAGACAGCGCCGCTTTCGTGGTTGCCGCGCACGCCGATGTCGGCGATATTGGCGTCTTGCGCGCGGATGTTGGGGTAGGCGAACCACTCGCTGGTCCAGGCCGATTCGCTGTCGTCGTTGACCCAGTCGCCGACGTTGAGGTTGAGGGTTTGGAGGGCGGGGTCGGCGGTGAAGTTCGTGATGATCCTGGCCGCAATCCCGTCGTGGATGCTGCCGTTGGTGCGTGTGTCGCCGTAAGAGAAGAACTTGACATTGGAAGCTGTGGCGCTGGGTGCAGCGTAGAAGGTTCCGCCCGAACACTGCCCGCCAACCACCACCTGGTAGTAATACTTGTTGCCGGGCGTCAGGCCGCTGATGTCGTACTGGTAGAGGAAATTGGCGGTGTCATAGGCCGTAACCGGCATATTGCCCAGGCCGTAGTTCGTATCGACGCCCCATTGCACCTGGAAGGTGGTGTTGGCCGACCACTGCCAGAAGACACGCATCCTGGTGTTGTCGCCGGTGAAGATCAGGGTGGGGCCTTTGGTCAGGGTTACGGCGGTGCATGGCCCCGGTGGGAGAGTCAAGGTGGGAGTAAAAGTAAGTACCGGCGTGAGGGTCACGGTGGGAGTAAAAACAGTTCCGGTCGGCGTAAAGGTCAGGGTGGGAGTCCAGGTCTTGGAAGCCCCCGGCGAGGGGGTGCGCGTGGGGGTACCCGGCGAGACCGTAACCGGCGTGACCGTCGTCACCGTGATGGTCATCGGCGTGAAAGTCCGCGTGGGGGTCGGCGTCCAGGTCTTGGAAGCCCCCGGTGAGGGGGTGCGCGTGGGAGTGCCCGGTGAGACCGTGATCGGCGTGACCGTCGTCACCGTGACGGTGATCGGTGTGTAAGTGCGCGTGGGGGTCGGCGTGTTGGTGCGCGTATTGGTCACGGTAATGCTTGGCGTATAGGTCCGGGTCGGCGTGTAGGTCGGGGTCGGCGTGGGGGTCGGGTCTATCGGAAGGGTGATGTAATCGCTACGGGCCTTTTTAAGCGCGTTGATCGGCAGGTCTTTGGCGATGACGCCATTGTAGTACCAGTCGGTATCGCCGTTGTCGCTGATCACTTGAATGATTGCGCCACTCGCGTTCACATCGGCAGGGATGATCATGCCTTCGGGGTCCAGGCCGGGGTGGTATTCGCTGTAATTGGTCAGGTTGGCGGGGATCCACACGGGCGCATTGGCGGGGTTGCCCGTCCAACGATACAGGGCGAAGTTTTCCACCCCGTCCACGCTGCCGGCCACGATCAAACAGCCGGACGTGTTGCACTCCATCGAGCGGATGCCGCGCCCGCCCAGGTCAAACAGCATCGGCGCGCCGAATACCGCCGAGCCGCTGGGAGCGCCCAAAAGCGAGCCGCCGTTGGTCACCGGGATGATCATGCCCTTGGTGCGGGCGCTGGTCGGTTCGAGCGGCGCGCGGAAGCCGACGTACAGCGTAGTGCTGCTGCCGGGAGCAAAGGTCAGCCCTTCGATGTTGAAGCCGTTGGGCAGTTCAGGGATGACCCCGGCTGCGGCGCTGGCCGCCAGGCCCAGATACCCGGTGCCCAACCCGTGACCGTTGGCATTGTCCCAGGCGATCAGGTCGTCTTTGAGATATTGGTAGTAGCCGTTGAAGGTAAAGGTCGTCGCCGCGCCGGTTCCGCTGACGGTGACGGCAAACAGGCGGCTGCGGTTGGGACGGGCGTTGCCGCCGCTGTGGTTGTCGTGCGAACCGATAAAAAAGACTTTGCTGCCATCGAAGGCCGAGGCTTCAATATCCACTTCGCGCGGGATGCCGCTGTCGATGTCGGTCAGGTTGAGCAGGCCGGTCACATCGGTCTGGGCCACCGGCGCGCCGGAATTGTTGCGGTCGTAGACGCGCAAAACCTGGTCTTCGTCGTTGCCGACGACCATATAGTTGGCGTCGATGGCATAGGCGGCGGAAGCGTCGGATGCGCCGGTGTGATAGCGCGCATTCGGGCGGGTGGCGTCATAATTGGACACGCCGTACTGGAAGGTGGCCGCGCGCTGCAAGCCGCTGCCGTCGGTGACGGTGACAGTGATCACAGCGATGCCCGATGCGCCGGTAGGCGCGCCAAAATCGAGGCGGTATTGCCCCGCCGCAGCGTTGACCGTTACCAGGCTTGCCGTCACAAGCGCAGGCGCGCTGTTACTGATGGTCACGGTCAGCGAGCCGGCCGGCGTTTCTGCGTCGCTCACGGTGAAGGGGAAACCGTTTGCGCCGCTAAAAAGGGGCGTGGTGCTGTCGCCAAAAACGCCGCTGGCGCCTGCCGCCAAACCGCTGATGGTGGGCGCGCTGCCGACAATCGTGCCCGGCGAGCCGATTTCGTTGGCGTCATTGGCCGCAAGGAATGCGCCATTCGACCCCACGACGCTTAGTTGTGAGATGGTGGTATTGTTCAAGCCATTGGCATTGTCGAACGTGGGGAACGATGGCCCTGCGGGAGATGCGCCGAAAGACACATTGGCTTGCAACACGCCGCTGCTGTTAAACAGGTTGACGGCGTCGCCGGAATTGCTCAACCCCACCCCCGAACCGTTGTAGGTGCCGATCTGGAGACCGGCCGGCGGGTTCGCGCCGAACCATAAAGTCTTAAACGCCGGGACGATGGTGGCCGGGGAACTGCTTTCGATGAAGATGACCGACTCGTTGGGGGCGATGCTGGTCACCCCGGTCAAGGCCACCGCAACTCCGAAAGAGTTCGAGTTGTCGTCCATCTTCCAGCCTGTGATGTTGACAGCGCTGGCGCTGGTGTTCGTGACCTCGAACCAATCGGCGGCCAGCGAACTGTTGCCGCTCGACCAGGGCGCCACCTCAGAGATGAACAGGGAACCGGTGGCCTGCGCCTTTTTGATGCCGATGACGCCGATGACGCCGACGATCAGCGCCAACGCAAGCAGGATAAAGACGACCGAGCGCGTGATCGTAACAAATGAATGCTTCATTTCTTTTCCTTTCGTGAATGGTTGAAAATTGGATGAATTATGAATGAACTGGCAGAACGGTTGGCTTGAAGTGGAAGGGGTGTATCTGTAGGCGTTGACCTCCTTATGAAAAAAGTGAACAGGGCCGGTTTTGTTGCGCGCTTGCGCGCTTGCGCGCGCAAAAGCGCGCGTAAAAATTGCCGTTATCTCGCGGTTTTTTCAATTCGCTTGTCTGGAATTGTAAGTTTCAAAGTCGTCATTTGCCCATTCCTGCGTATCATTTCGTTAAGATTAATTTTACACCATGACGGACAAAACCAGAGACTTCCGAAGTCTCGAAGACTTCGGAAGTCTGGTCAGGAATCACCCCCGCTAATGTATAATAAAATAACAGCACTTGTTCCCCACCGGCCTTGCGCCGCCCAAGCTTTCCCAAGAGCCAGCCCATGACAACAAAAATGGATTACAAACAGGCCACCACCCAAACGGCCAACGACCTCAGGAGCATCGCCCAGTCGCAGCCGATTCAAGACCTTTCGAAGCTCTCGCTGCCAGAAATCGACGCCGTCGTCGACCTGACGGCCCAGATCATCCCCGCCGGCAACATCCCCGGCATGATCCTGAGCGGGTTGGCGCGCCTGCCCGGCCAGCGCCTGCCTCCGCAGGTCGTGCAGCAGCACATCGGCGCGCTTTTCAACGGCGTCGAACACATCCTCGACAAAGCCGCCTTTGGCGCAATCGTGGCCGGGCCGGCCGCCGTCATCTGGGGCTACCAAAACCTGCTCAAACTGGCCGGCAAAACCCTCGACGAAGCCTTCCCCGACGGCATCTGGCAGTTCTACGTCAACTACGCCCTGCGCGAAGACACCGCCCGGCACGTCAACGAAACGCACGGCTTCAGCACCATCCTGCGCCAGCACAACATCAAACTCAACCCGGTCGACCAGCTCACCGCCTGGGTGATGACCGCCATCTCCTGCATCCACCAATACGACGCGCTGCTCGAAATCGAATGGCGCGAACGCGTCTCCACCGCCCTGCTGCGCGACTTGACCGAAAGCCTGCCCGACGCCGAACGTTACGCCGGGTTGTACCGCGAGTGGGAACTCCAGCGCCCCTACCGGCGCGGCGCGGAAGCCGCCAGCTACGACTACCCCGACTACCGCCGCATCAAATTCGACCACTTCCTGCAAGACGCCCTGCGCGAACTGCCCGCTGGCGTGCGCGCCGCCTGGGCCGGACGCATGCAGGTGGCCGAAAAAGACCTGCCCGCCTACCTGCGCCAGATGGCCATTTTGGCCTATCTCGACCCCGGCGAATACTCCGAAACGCACGTCGCTTACAGCTTCGAACACGTCAAGATCGGCCTGGTCCTGCGCGGCAACTACTACCTGCTGCCGGTCTACGCCCCCGGCACCGACAAACCCCTGGATGTGGACACCGTGCGCGCCCAGGTGGCCGCCCTGTGGACCCTGCCCGGCGGCTCGCCCGCGCCGCTGACCGAACTGGTCAAAGTCAAGCGTTCGGCCCGCCCGGTCTTGCGCCGCAAACTTAACGCCGCATTGCAACAGGAATTGGAGCGCCTGCGTTTCGCGCCGATCCTGATCAACGCCGACGAGCGCCCCACGCGCCTGTCGCTGACCGAACTGCGCCAGGCCGAGCGCGGCATCGGCGACCACGCCCTGACCATCTTCCAGACCGAGCACACCATGGTGTTCGACCAGTCGCACATCTTCTTTGACGGGATTTTGGGCGCAGCCCTGGCCGAAATTTTGACCAACGAGGCGCTCTCCTGGGCCGTGTATCTCAACTCTCAGCCGTTTGCGCGCGCCGCCATCCAGCCGCTCTACGCCCCCCTGGCCTTCCCCTTCTTCCCCGCCGACCTGGAACTGGTGCGCGCCGCGCCGCACGTCACCCCCGAAGCGGGCGCGGAGACCGAGCGGATCAGCCTGAGAGCCTGTCTCAGCCTGCGCAAACTCTTCAAGCAGCGCAATGACGACCTGTGCCTGACGGTCAACGACCTGCTGGTGCTCTACCGCGCCATCCACGCCGCCAAATACAAACCCTCCCAGGCCCTGATCGACGAACTCAAAAAGCTGGCCGACGACAAGAAAACGCGCCCCCTGGCGGTGGAGATCGGCAAAATGCTCGAAGAATCGCGCCGCTCCAACCCATCCATGCTCATCCCCATGGACGCCAGCCGCCGTTCGCCGCGCGACCGGCTTTATCCGCTCAGTATGGAAGTGCCGCTGGTGGAGTTGGACCTGCTGAACCTGCACCAGCGTTGCATCCAGTCGCTTAATCAGTACAAAACTGCCGGGGGAGAAAGATCCGCCGCGTACCACGACTTCGACCAGGCCCAGCGCGAGTACCTGGCCACCCTGGCCGGGTTCAGTACCATTTTCGGCAAACTCAAAGAAATTGCCGTCCAGGGCGAAAGCGCCAGCGTAGGTGCCATCAAACTGTTGGCGCATTTGCCGCCGGCTTTCCAGCGTTTGCTCGACCGCATCCCCGAACGTTTTGAAATGCTCAATAACGTGCTCAAAGGCCGCGAGGTGTTCTCGAACGTCGGCGCGGTGGCCCCTTCGAGCACGCTCAAGCGTTTTGTGACCGCCAAAGACGACAACGAACAAAAACAACTCGTCTGGGGCATCATTACAGACGCCAGCCGCGTGCTGCGCGTCAGCCTGCGCGACTTCCGCCCGCACGTGGCCGCGCTGCAAGCCATCCAGCGCCCCGACCTGGCGACCCAGATTACCCAGGATTACCTGGACGCATACGCCGACGGCTTCAACGAATTTGTCAGCGACCTGAACCGCATCACGCTGGCCAGCCGCGAAACGCGCATGGGACGCGAAAATCCATGACCAACGCCGATCCCCTCATTGGACAAAAACTTGCCAACTTCCGCCTCGAGCGCGTGCTTGGGCGCGGCGGCATGGCGCAGGTTTACTATGGGATGGATGTCAAACTCCAGCGCCCGGTGGCCGTCAAAGTCATCGACGCGCGCTACCGCGGCAAACCCGCCTACGCCCAACGTTTCATCAAAGAAGCCCAGGCCATTGCGCGCTGGCGGCACGAGAACATCATCCAGATCTATTACGCCGACGACCAGGATGGCCTGTACTATTACGCCATGGAATATATCGACGGGCGCGACCTGGGCGACCTGATGTCGGAGCACGCCACCTGGGGCAACATGCTGCCGCCCGCCCAAATTGTGAAAATCTGCAATGCCATTGCCAGCGCGCTGGACTACGCTCACAGCCACGGCATCATCCACCGCGATGTCAAACCGTCCAACGTGCTCATCTCCAAAGACGGGCGCGTGATCCTCAGCGATTTTGGCCTGGCGCTGGACGTGCAGGCAGGCTCTTCGGGCGAAGCCTTCGGCACCCCCAATTACATCTCGCCTGAACAGGCGCGCCGCTCCACCGACGCCGTGCCGCAATCCGACCTGTATTCGCTGGGCGTCATTTTGTATGAAATGCTCACCGGCGTGGTGCCTTTCGACGACCCCTCGCCCACCAGCATTGCCTTGCAGCACATCACCCAGGCCCCGCCCGCCCCGCGCAGCATCAACCCGCAGATCAGCGTCGATACCGAAGCGGTATTGCTCAAAGCCTTGAGCAAAGACCCCAAAGAACGTTACCAGACCGGCGCGGCTTTGATGGAAGCCATCGAAAAGGCGCTCTTCAACACCCAACCCGTCCCGGAGACTGTGCTGCCCCTGCCGCCCATGCCCGCCGCCATTGTGACCGGGAAAACCCGCAGCGTGACCCGCAAAATGTCACCCGCCTCCCTGCCGCCCGCCAGCCAGCCCCGCAAAAACCGGCGCTGGCCGCTGGCCCTGCTGGCCCTGGTCCTTGTTTTGCTGGCGGTTTGGGCCGTTGGCAGCAACCCCGCAAAGTTCGCGGCCATGATCTTTCCCCCGCCAAGCGCCATCCCCAGCCCAACCCATACGCTCCCGTTGATCCCGGCAGCCAGCCCCACCCTTCCGCCGACGGACGTCATTGCCCCCACCGGCACAGCGACGCTTGCGCCCTCCCCTACGGAGATTATCGCCGTTCCTGAAACCGCCACCGGCACAGCCACCGCCGGCCCTGCGGACACGTCCACATCCACACCTGCGCCCGCGCCTGCGACCACATCCACGCCGACCTTGACGATGCCCCCCGCCCCTGAGACGTTGACCGTCAGCCCCACCGCACTCCAGACTGAAACGCCGACGCGCGCTTCCAAATCGCGCGGCACCCTGACGCTTACTCCAACCCTCACCGGTCCCACGCCGACAGTGACCCTGACGCCCACCGTGACGACCACACAAGTTTATTTAAACTACAAACGCCTGTGGATGTATTACGACCGTTACGGCTTCTATCTTTACAACGCTTCCGACGCCAACCGTTCGATCTCCCCGATTGCCTTCGAACGCCTGGACCAGGACGGCAACCCGCTGCCTGAGCGCTTCGAGGGCTGGCGCTGGGCCGAGTTCTATAAGATACTGCCCCCGCAGAAATGTATGCGCGTTGAAGAGCAAGGCAATCCCAACGCCTACATTAACCCGTCGTTGTGCAAAAATCTTTACCTGAGTTCGCGCAGCCTGCCTGCGGGCAGCCCCCTGGTCTTTTGGACAACGCTGCCCAACAGCACCAAATTGAGCCAGTTCCGCGTGCTCTGGAAGAACGATGCCGGGCAATACGACGTGGTCGGCACGTGCGAGGCTGCGGCGGGGTTCTGCGAGGTGTTTGTGCCGTAATCTAACCCAAAACTTCCGAAGTTTTGAAGACTTCGGAAGTTTGTTCGGTGTATGTTGTACAATGAATGAAAGTGGTTACATAAAGAACCGCATTTGGAGAATCCCATGCCCACCGAAGAGATCGGCATCCGCGAATTGAAAACCCACGCATCCGAAGTCGTGCGCGCAGTCAAGGAAAAACGCGCGCGTTACGTGATTACCCAGCACGGCAAGCCCGCCGCCCTGATGATCCCGCTGGATGCCGAGCCGGCTCCCGCAAAGGGCGATGAAGTCTGGGAACGGTTGGAAAAACTGGGGCAGGAATTGGCCGAAGGCTGGCAGAATGAGAAAAGCGCCGTCGAAACCTTTGCGGAAATGCGCAGATAAGCACAGCAGAGAAAACTTCCGAAGTCTTGAAGACTTCGGAAGTTTGTTCGTTGTATGCTGTATAATGGGTGAAAGTGGTTACATAAAGAACCACATTTGGAGAAATTCATGTCCACAGAAGAGATCGGCATCCGCGAATTAAAGACCCACGCATCCGAAGTGGTGCGCGCGGTGAAGGAAAAACACGCGCGCTACGTGATTACCCAGCAC
>JBARBA010000341.1:0-2011 GCA_049792555.1 Anaerolineales bacterium | reverse complement strand
CGAATCGGGCGAACAGCGCTGCGGCCTTGACCTCGTCATAGGTCGCTTCTGCCCGCAGATCCCTCCGAATAAAATCGCCCGACTGGACATACTTCACGGCAAACAAAGTATCTTCTTCAGAAGAAGCGCCAAGCGCCACGCCCTGCAGATGCTCCATGCTCTTCTGACCCGCGTCAGACGCCTCCTCCACTCTGATCGCATCCGGCACATGCCCCACGAACGAAATTCCCAGTTTGTGGGCTTCATCGGCGATTGCGAAGTATGAGTCGCGAGACAGACCGTCATAGACCTTGATGAAGTCCGCGCCGTTTTCCTTATAACGATCAACCGCAGCGCGGGCCTGTTCCGCGTCGACGACACTGGCAGATCCCGGCCAGGTAGGGTTTGGACCATCGATAATGGGGCTGGCGAGGTATACATTCGGTGACGGCTTTTCGTATTTGGCGTGCTGCGCACGCCACGCGTTGGCATCCTCCGGCCCCCACATCGCGCGCACGCCGACGACACCGTTGGCAAGATAAAGCGGAAACATCCACGTCTTGCCGCCCGGCTTGCCACCCGACTCAGTAGCAAAGGCGTGCACGTGCATGTCCCAGAGGCCCGGGATCAGAAATCGCCCTCGGCCGTCGACGATCTGTGAGCCTGCGGGAGCCTTGAGCATCTTCCACGGGCCGATCACTGCAATCTGATCTTGCTCAATCACGACGGTCATACCGGATTGTGCGGGCTTGCCGGTTGCATCGATCACCGTTACGCGCTGGATGACTAGCGAGTCCGCCTGGGTCAAGGGACTGAGGAAAATAAATACCAAGACACCGAGGACACGCATGGAGTAACCCTCCAGTAGTATTGTTGTCGGGCCGCGCCGCTGACCAGCATACACCCCAGAACGAGTAGCGGCTCGGCGGGAGGTCGAGGCTGAGCTTCGAAAGTCTGCCAGTGGCCGGTCGGGGGACGGTCAATTTCCAACGCACCTGCCCACTGTCGCTTCAAGACCTGAAGCGGGCATCCGCGAATGTCGGCAATGCAGAACAGCAGCCCGGTGCATCTATCTTGTAGCGTTCGGCTTTCCCGGGTTCGCTGCCACCTTGGCGTAGCCCGCTTCTACGCTCGCTGCCTTACCGCCGGGAGCGCGCAAGGTTCCAATATCCATATGGCGGACGCTTTACCTGCCGAAGGTGTGCGGGGCGCGGATACTGGTCACAGAACAAGACAAAATATTCCCCACCCGTAGTGCTTCGATATGCACAGGAAAATCCCTACCAAGCAGAAAATGGTGGGAATCATTTAGGCCTCTGTTCTCGATTATTCCCACAGTTGTCGTACCCATGCTGGAAAGCATTAGGTAGTAAATCGGTGCCGCGATTAGCACCCATTCAGGTATGCCGGCCCGATGCAGCAGCGCGCGAAAAGCAGCGATGCCCGCAATACGGGCCAGTTGGAAAAAAAAATGCTCCACAAAAAGTCGCGCATGATTCCGAAGTCTCGCGATTTGCCGTGGCGCCGTTTGCTGGAGGCGGTCACCGACAGGCCAGCAGCACAACAGATACCAGAAACAACTCACTCTTCCAAAATGCGGGCATGTACATGTGAAAACGCCTATCGGTTGGCGTAAAAACGAGGCGTAGCGCGGTGCGCAGATTGCCCATTGGCGTACCGGAACACCATTGGCAAACTAAATTCGGGCGAGCATCCCTATAGGCAGCCGAGATGCATCAAACGGCAAACTGTATGCCCTCCGCCTACACAGCGCCTGCACAATAAAAATCAGGGAGTTTCGAAATCGGAGACAGCTCGGCAGGTTTTTGATTTTATTGGTAGCGGGGGGTTGCTTCGATACTTGTCTGCTGGCGCTGCCTGATCCTCGGCATGAGTCATAGCAGCGGCCATTGTTGCAATTTCGGTTGACACCCGTAAGGATATTCCCTACTGTAAGGAATATCCTTACATTGGTAGTGAGCATGATTACGAGCAAACTTACGAGCAAGGCACAGACGACCATCCCACAGCC
>JBARBA010000340.1:0-6344 GCA_049792555.1 Anaerolineales bacterium | reverse complement strand
CAATCTGCAATTGTGCAAAAATTCACAATATAATAGGAGATTTATCATGGCAATCAAAGTTGGTATCAATGGTTTTGGCCGCATCGGGCGGCAGGTGTTGAAGGCGATCCGCGATCATCACGCTGGTGAATTGGAAGTGGTGGCTTTCAACGATATTGGCGACACGAAAACCATGGCGCACTTGCTCAAGTACGATTCAACCTATGGCCGCTTCGATGGCACCGTTGAAATTGTCGATGATAATAGCCTTTTGATCGATGGCAAGAAAGTCAAAGTCTTCAAAGAGACCGACCCGGCTGCGATCATGTGGAAGGACTTGGGCATTGACATCGTCATCGAGTCGACCGGTCTGTTCACCATCAAAGAAGACGGCGTGAACAAGAAGGGCAAGACTGTTAAGGGTGCTGTCAATCACATCACCTCTGGCGGCGCCAAGAAGGTTATCATTTCGGCTCCCGCCGAAGGCGAAGACCTGACCATCGTGTTCGGCGTCAACGAAGAGATGTACGATCCGAAGAAACACAACGTCGTCTCCAATGCGTCTTGCACCACAAACTGCCTCGCCCCGGCTGCGAAAGTCGTGCATGACAAGTACACCATCAAGCGCGCTTTCATGACCACCATCCACTCTTACACCAACGACCAGAAGGTGCTCGATATGCCGCATTCAGACCTGCGCCGCGCCCGCTCGGCCGGATTGAACATCATCCCGACCACCACCGGCGCCGCCAAAGCCATTTCCCTGGTTATTCCTGACCTGAAGGGCAAGTTCGACGGCTACTCCCTGCGCGTCCCGACGCCTACCGTTTCTGTCGTCGATTTCACCGCCGAACTCGAAAAAGAGACCACCACCGAAGAACTGCGCCAGGCCTTCCGCGATGCAGCCAAACTGCCGCGCTTCAAGGGCATCCTTGAGGCTGTGGACGAGCCTTTGGTGAGCACGGACTTTAAGGGTAGCTCGTACAGTTCCTCCATCGACCTGCCGTTCACCAGCGTTTTGGGCAAGGCCGCCAGCAACTTCATCAAGGTTGTGACCTGGTACGACAACGAGTGGGGCTACTCCTGCCGCACCGCCGACCTGGCCGCCTTGATGGCGAAATCGCTATAACGACGTAAAATGTAATGCGTAATGCGTGATTGATTTTGCGCATTACGCATTACGTCCTAAAATAGGAAAAACTCCCATGTTCAGCAAAAAGACAATTAGAGATATTGACGTCAAAGGCAAGCGCGTGCTTGTCCGTGTGGATTTCAACGTGCCGATCAAGGATGGCGTGGTCGGCGACGACACCCGCATCCGTGGGGCGCTGCCGACGCTGGAATATTTGCTCAAAGCTGGCGCAGCCTTGATCCTGTGCTCGCACCTGGGCCGCCCCAAAGGCGGACCCGATCCCAAATATTCGATGAAACCGGTGGCCGAGTATCTGGGCAAGGTAATGAATAAGAACGTCGCCTTCGCCGAAGATTGCGTCGGGCCGAAAGCCGAAGCGGCTGCCAAAGCGCTCAAACCCGGTGACGTGCTCGTGCTCGAAAATACCCGCTTCCACCCTGAAGAAGAGAAAAACGATCCCGGCATGTCCAAGCAACTCGCCGCGCTGGCGGATATTTACGTCAACGATGCCTTTGGCTCGGCCCACCGCGCCCACGCTTCGACCGAAGGCGTGGCGAAATACCTTCCGGCGGTGGCAGGTTTCTTGATGGAAAAGGAAATCCAATACCTGGGCGCAGCCGTGGAAAACCCGGCCAAACCGTTCGTCGCCATCCTGGGCGGCGCCAAGATCAGCGACAAGATCGGCGTCATCAAAAACCTGCTGACCAAGGCCGACACGATCCTGATCGGCGGCGGCATGGCCAACACCTTCTTCAAAGCCGAAGGCTACCCCATGGCCGATTCGCTGGTCGAGGCCGAAGCGCTCGAAACCGCCACCGAACTGCTCAAAACAGCGGGCGACAAACTGCGCCTGCCGGTGGACGTGGTCATCGCCGACAAATTCGACGCGGCTGCCGCGCACAAAGTCATCCCCACCGGCCCCGTGCCGGATGGCTGGCGCATCCTCGATATTGGCCCGGAGACCATTGAGCATTACGCCAAGGTCGTCAAAGCGGCCAAAACGGTGGTCTGGAACGGCCCGATGGGCGTCTTCGAATTCCCCGAATTTGCCAAAGGCACCTTCGGCGTTGCCAAAGCCGTCGCGGATTCTGGCGCGGTCAGCATCGTCGGCGGCGGGGATTCTGTTGCGGCCATCCAGGAATCCGGCCTGACCGACAAGATTACCCACATCTCCACCGGCGGCGGCGCATCGCTTGAGATGCTCGAAGGCATCACCCTGCCGGGCGTCGCGGCCTTACTCGATAAGTAACCAGTTTTTTCAAACAGGACAGGCTAAAAACCTGTCCTGTTTTTCGATCAACCATACTCCAAAGGAGAAAATAATATGGAAACCCCCGTTCAAGCACCACCCAAAAAGACAAACACTGTTTTGATTATTGTCATTGTCGTTGTTGTGCTGTTAATATGTTGTTGTATCCTCGCCATTGCTGTCCCGACGCTTTTTGGGCCACTGATTGGCAAAGTCTTTTCTTCGATCAATAATAGTCTTGCCCCGTAATTTGGCGGGTATGTCCACCGTTCCTCCGGTGCGCTCCCAAAAAGTGGGAGCGCACAATTTGCGTATTGATGATTCTCAATCATTGGCGGTTGAACGTTGCCGCGCCCCGCTGTGCCCTCGCAGGGGGTAGGGTAAGCCCGATATCTTTCCGGGCATCGCGGCCCTGCTCGACAAATAAATGGATTGCGATGGGATGAACCCATCAGGCACACTTCCAGAATCACTATCCAAAAGGAGTAATTCGCATGGAATCTCAGCCCCAATCTTCAGACGACTCTCAAGTCGAACCCAAGAAGTCCGGTTTTCCTGTCTGGGTGATTATCGTTATTGCGATACCTGTCTTGTGCTGCTGTATTGCGGTAATCGTGATTGCAGCGGTAACGATCATGGGACCCATCGTAGGGCATGTTTTCTCCACCATCAATCAGAGTCTGCCGTAGTAAAACAGGGTGGCCCTGTTTTGTGTGGCGCAGGCGCGCATTGACACGTTACAGTGATTCCCCGAAGGAGTAAATCGATGGAAACCCCTGTTCAGGCTGAACCTAAAAAATCAAACACCGGCTTGATCATTGGCATTGGGGGCATTGTTGCTGCTTTATTATGCTGTTGCCTTGTTTTTATCATTGTCGTGATCGCTGCCGTGACGATCATGGGGCCGTTGGTCGGCAAGGTCTATTCCACGATCAACAACAGCCTGTTAACGCCTGTGAATGATTTTCCGGTAAATCCAGGTTTGACCCAAATCCCCTCCGGTGTGATTCCACAGGGCGGACTCGGCGATCAGATTCAGCGCGCCAGCGCCTGGGGTTATGTGATGGTCACTGCGGCGAGGGATGGCTGCACGATGAACAACCCTTCCGCATCAGATATACAGATTAAGGTCAAGCAAAAGCCTGATTCCCAAGGCGCTTGGGTGGAAGAATGGACTGTTGCTTGCGACGGCGGTTCCAGGAAGACCTACACGGTGACGTTTACCCCGAAAGGAAATGGGGAGACAGATATTAAAGTAAAATAATTAAGGGGATTGATCGGGATTTGAAACATTTCGCAAAAAGTACCTTTTTGCGAAATGTTTTGTTTACTCATCGGGGGCGTTTTTGTTGCGCAAGACTCACCACACATGCTTGCTTGAATTAGCCCTGCTCTGAAAGTCAGGTAAACGCCGTTACTCGAGCTTGAAGGCCAAGGTTCACATCAAAATGAGAGATAAGCCGGCATTACTTAAAAAAATGCTCCATTAGAATGGATATAAAACTAAGCAGGAGTGGGGCAACGATAGAGCCAAAAAGCCTGACCAGGTTACTTGTGTTAAACGGCCAAACAGGAAACTTTGATGCAATATTGTGCAGTTCTTGAAGTTCTGCGAGCTTTGACAGACTGTCTTTGAGTTCAACGCTATCGCCGACCAATAAAGTATTTATGTGTGATATTTCAATTTCATATTGATCGGATAATTTTGTAATAAATTCATCTTTTGCTCTTTTCATCGCAGTGTGTGCTACAGTTAAAGGCGCGAAAAATACGATGGGCGCAAATATACAATAAGAAATAAAAAAAAACAGGGAAAATGGTTGTGTGACCAGACAATCAATATAAGCTTTGCCTAGATGAGCGGCATCAAGTATATCGCCTGATACATTTGCTATTGCGGCAGCAGCAATTGTGTAAACTATTACTGTGCTGAATCTACTTATAGGAGCTAATCCGCCTGCGCTGTCAGGATGCAAAACCCTGACATCGACATCAAAATCCTTGAACAGCCTGTTCAACCAGTTGATAGCAACAACAGTTCGTATCAAAAGAATGATGAAAAAAAAGAAATGCAACACAAATATAAAAAGTTCAAATCCAAAAATGAAATTGCTTGCGGTTATCCAACTCATATATGATTCCTTCTGTTCCGTCGCAAGCCCAATCAATAAGGGAATAACCATTACAGAGAATATGATATACCACAGAGGATTCGAATAGCTCTTAAAAAACTTCCGAATATAAATATCCAATGCTTCTCTTCCATCCTTGTGCGAAGCAGGAATTTTAATAACCTTGTTTTTTATTAACCCTGAAATTGTTTCAGTAATTCCCCCTGGAAGCCAAAGAAAAGTATACGCGACTACACTATAGCCAAGAAAAGTAGATATCCACCAGGAATAGTCATTTAAGAAACCAAGTCGACCATCATTACTAAAAACAATGTTGTCGTGAATAGCTGCAATCAATAAGACCGTGTTGCAAAGTAAACACAATAGAATTGTAGCTTTTAATGGGCTAAGGTTTAAACGTTTTCGAATTCCAAAAGTGATCCAATCTGCCTGATAAAATAATTGAATACTTTCTGGCACATCCATGCTTTCCGGTGCATCCATTGCGCCTCCTGGAGAGACCTTAAGAAATATACATCTCATCAAAAATAACGGCGGGATCTTATCCCGCCCTGATTTTCCATCTTAACCATTCGATTTCCCTGTTTGGAAGCGGCGATAAGACTGAAGCGCCAGGTAACAAAAACCGGTCGTAACCAGGCGACTGCTATACCAGAAGGATTGTTCCGATTGATGGAGAGTGAAGTGGTGGGGTTCATCGTCC
The DNA here is from genome assembly GCA_049792555.1 of Anaerolineales bacterium. Lineage (GTDB taxonomy): Bacteria > Chloroflexota > Anaerolineae > Anaerolineales > Villigracilaceae > UBA5195. The sequence continues at coordinate 1,149 of JBARBA010000340.1, read as the reverse complement.
CAACTCCCATCGTAGCGTTGATTCTTGAGCAGGCAAGTGATCCACGCCTTTTCGAACAAAGGCTCAGCGGAAGTTTCCAGGCAGGCCAACGTCAGCATGGCGGCGTTTTGCGACGTGAGGGGGACCGATTTTTCTCGTTCGATGCGCGCCAACAGAACCGGTTCGGCCCGATCCAGCGTAGCTTTGAGCGTTGGGCCGATGGGGTGTTCGCGCAGGCTTTGCAGGGTCTTCATTCCCAGCCACAAGGTATATGGAGCGCGATAATATCCCAGCGGGCCGATGCCTCGATGGATGAAGCGCGCATACTGCGCATCGGCAATCGTTTCTATCAGGCTTTGCTGCCCGCTGAAATCATACTCTATTAATCCCAGGAGCAGGTTGAGTGTTACGGCTGCGCTTCGGTTTGTCCAAAGATGTGGGAGCATCTGTGCTTCGCAGCCAACTGTGAGAAATGCAGGCATTTCGCCCGACGGCAACAAATTGAGCTTTACAATAGGCAGGATACGCTCAATGAGCGCCCGATGGCTCTCCAAGCGATCGGAATAACGGAACAACTGTAGCGCCAATCCAAGATCATCAATATCAGGCAAGCTCGAATAATCCTCGTAATAGCAGAAATTGCCTTGGCCCAGGATTTCGCACATTTGGGTAACCTGCGCCGAGAGGCTGGGCGCATAGGGGCACAAGCAGATCAGGATGTTGTTGATGACGAAAGCCCGTTGAATAAGCTCCGAAGCTCCACTCATGCTCAACCGTTGGAATTCCCAACTTTCGTGAAAGGTGGGATCGGCCAGCAGATATATTTCAGCGCGCGTAATCATCCTGCCGAGGTAATCGACCGGCTGTCTAAACCGGTTGCGATACGGGTGGGGCGGCAGTTCCAGGTTCTCAGCAGACGTCTTGAGTGAGAGCAGGCCTCGCAATTCCAGCAGCACGGTTGCGTAGGATTGGCAATAAGCGCTCCACCCGGGCAATCCCAGCGCATCAGCCTTGATCCGGCACTCCTCCAGCCGGGCCAGGCAATCTTGAATAATGCGCTCCAGGCTTCCGGTTAAGAGCATCATTCCCATCAAGCTATCGGGGTTTGGGGGAGATTCTAAAGGCAATCTGGCTTCTTGCATGGCATACACGATTGGATAAGTGTAGTGG
>JBARBA010000339.1:0-14001 GCA_049792555.1 Anaerolineales bacterium | reverse complement strand
TGGTCACGTTGATCGAAGCTGGCGAGAAGGTGTAGTCCGGTTTGGATGGCGTGATTGCGCCGGTCCAGTCGGCAGAGACGATGATCGTGAAGTTCCCGCTGCTATCGGAATTGACGGTTCGGGCGATTCCGTCGGTGTAGTGGATGGTTGCTCCAGCTACGCCAACGTTGCCGGAGATGGTGTAGGGGTGGGCAACGCCGTCGAGGAAAGCGGAGACCCAGGCCAGCGACGCATTCCAGTTGATGGCTTCTTCGTTGGTGGAATATGACTGGATGTTGTCAACGTAGCATTTCTGCGGCGCAGCAGCGCATTGGCCTGCAGTGAAGATGCCCTGGATGAAGGTGTCTTCCCGGCTGGAGTCAGGCCCACCGGCCATGACGCCCGACGGTGGGGTTGGGAAACTCGCGTCAAGTGAATGCGCCCAGAAGCGATGGTGCGGATTCTGGAGCGGTTGTTCGCCATACCCGGTGACATACGACTTGTCGTTGGGGTTGCGGCCTAGGATGTAGTCCATGCCGTTGCTGATGGCGTTGAGATACTTTGCCTGTGCTGTGTGGTCATACGTCAGACCCAAAATGAGCATGTTGTTCATGACGTCGGCGTTGGAGCCCCACACATAGCCGCTGGCGCCTGGCGCAAATGGCAGCAGGTAGCCCTGTGTTGGGACGGCTGCGGCATAGCCATCTGCCACCTGGGTGATATTCGTCCACGCGGTCTGTACGTCGGTGGGCGTCAGGGCGTTGGGTACGACGGCCAGGGAGATGGTTCCGAGCGCCTGGGTCTTTTGCCAATTCAAGGAGCTTTCGGTGAGGACGGCCCCGTTTGCCGGGCCGGAGGGGATGCTCAAGTAATCGGGCGATGCGGTGATGAAATCCTTATACTGCTGCTGGCCGGTGGTGATGAACAACTCACTGGCTGCCCAATAAAATTCGTCGCTGACATTGGTGTCATCGTATGCGCCGCCGCCGGTGAAGTTCGCTGCGGCGTACATGGCTGGGTGCGCAACAGCGGCAGTCCAGGCCGTTTCGGCGGCAGTCAGACAGCGGGCGGAGAATGCCGGGTCGATGGTGGCCCAAATGCGGGCGCATTGCGCCGCGACGGCGGCCATATTCAACGTGGCGGCGGTGCTTGGCGGGTAAAGATAACGCTGTTGCGGGTCCTTATCGGGGGACAGACCAAGACCGGTCCAGGCCCCATCGTGGACTTTGTGGTGGACCATGCCGCTCAAGTCTACGCCTTCGACCAAACCACCCGACGGGACCTGCATGGAGAGCATGAACTCCAACTCCCAGCGGGCTTCGTCGAGGATATCCGGGACGCCGTTGGCTTTTTCGGGGATGTTCATCGCGCCGTCGGCAAAGGCGGCGGTTCCGGTTCCGCCGAGGTACTGGGCGCGCTCGTACTCGTTGAGCAACGTCCACACGGCAATGCCGCCGTTAACGACGTATTTGCCGTGGTCGCCGGCGTCGTACCAGCCTTTGGAGACGTCAAGCGTGTAATTGCAGCCGTTCCACTTATGGCCCAGGGTGTCGGTCTGGTCGAAGCACGGCACGTTGGTATCGCCCAGGTTCGGGGCGACGCCGATGTGGCCGGCCGGGCGCGCCAGATCGGGACGTCCGGCGTAGGGCATGGCGATGGGAATGCCGGCGCGGGTCTGGTAGAAGTAGGCCAGCGAGTCGTACTGGAGCGAGGTATAGACAGTGGATCCGATGTCAAAGGGATGGCTGTCCTCGCCGTAGACTTCCAGGTAATACCCCGCGCCGGGTGTCGTGAAGCTGGAGAAATCGGCTTGTTGGACGATTTCGCCGGAGGCGGCATCCGCGCCGAAGACGGTGGTTGTACCGGTTGCGACCGGGTTGTTGCCGCTATCGTAGAGCGTCCAGGGTTGCGGGTCGGTTACATCGACGACGACGGATGCAATCTTGGGCGCGCCGGGCAGGTAGCCGGTCTGGTTGAGGCGCACGCCCGTCAGGAAGTGGGTGGCTGGCGTGGGCGTCGGCCCAAGCAGGACGACGTTATCCACGTGGAAGGTGAATGGGTCGTTCTTGCCGATTTGGAATTGGAAGCCGGCAGCCGGGTCGGTGGCGCTGGAAATGAACGCAAAGTGATAGTGTTGCTGGGTAGTGGTGATGGCCACCGCCGGTTCTTTGAAGTACGCGGTGTAGGGAGATACGTTCAATTGGATCAACGTCTGGATGGCAACATCCCTGTCGGCCCAGGCGTCGAAGTCGAGCGTGTAATTGCCATCTTGCAGAAGCGAGATGTTGTTCTGACCGACGGATGCGTCCCAGGGATTGGACGTACTTGCGTTGGTTCCTGTTACAACGACTTGCAGTGCGCCGCCGGGAATGGATACGGCGGTGTTGCTGCCGTTCCACCAGGGAGTGAATCCTGCGCTGAAATCGCCGTTGATTATGATTGATTGGCCCGCTTGCATGTGCGAAACCGGCTCTGGCCCGTTGAGCGAGACGTTGTCGAGGTAAAAGACGTTATTGCCGCCTGCGCCGATTTGGAACTGGAGCGCGGCAGCCGGGTCGTCAACGCTCGAATCGAAAGCGAAGGTAAATGTCTTTGGCGTGGTTGTAAGCGCAATTGGCTGGCTGTAATATTGTGTATAGGGCGCGCCGTCCTTTTGCAGGGAGACGTAGATCGACATGTCGGCGCTGGCCCAGGCTTTGAACGTCAATGTGTACTCGTGCGCAGGGGCGCCGCTGGTATTGAAGACCGGGATGCCGCCCTGCTGGACAATGGCGTCAGTGATGCCAGTACCGCCGCCATTTACGATGGTCGCTTCCAGCCGTTTTTGGTTGACGGCCAGGGTCTCGCCAGTGGGAGAAGTCCAGGGAGCCGTCGCGCCGCTGTCGAACGCGCCGTTGAGTAGCAGTTCGCCAATGTGGGGCGGGAAGACTGTGCCGGGCAGGGGGGTCGATGTGGCGGTTGGGGTGGGGGTGGAAGTGGGAGGAACGCCCGGTTTGATGAGGGAGACGTTATCCAGGTGGAAGGTGAACGGGCTGGTGTTGGTCAGGCCGCCAAGCGCGACCTGGAACATGGCCGCCGGGTTAGAGCTTGATGGGGTAAAGGTAAAGGTGAAGGTCTGCGGTGTGGACGTGAGGGCCACCGCCTGGTTGAAATACTGGGTATACGATCCGCCATTTTCCTGAATCATAACCGGTATACTGACGCCGGTTCCATCGGCCCAGGAGTCAAATTTCAAGGTGTACGTGACCCCGCTTTCCAGGGGGATGTTGTTTTGGATGATGGCGGCGCTGTAAGCGCCGAGACCGACCGGGATATCCACCGAGAATACGCCGCCGGTGTAGTTGATGTTCGAGCCGCCGTAAGCATTCCAGCCGGTGGCCCCGGCGCTGAAATCGCCGTTGGTAATCAGTTCGATACCGGCAGCGGGCTTGGTGAGGGAAACATTGTCCAGGTGGAAGGTGAATTGGCTGGCGTTGGGGAGGCCGCCAAGCGCGATCTGGAACATGGCCGCCGGGTCAGAGCTTGTTGGGGTAAAGGTAAAGGTAAAAGTTTGCGATGTGGACGTGAGGGTCACCGCCTGATTGAAATACTGGGTATACGATCCGCCATTTTCCTGGATCATGACCGGTATGCCGGGCAGGCCGGTTCCGTCGCCCCAGGCGTCAAATGACAAGGTGTACGTAACCCCGCTTTCCAGGACGATGTCGCTTCTATTGATGGCAGCGCTGTAAGCGCCGAGGCCGACCGGGATATCCACAGAGAATACGCCGCCGGCGTAACTGATGTTCGAGCCGCCGTAAGCATTCCAGCCGGTGGACCCGGCGCTAAAATCGCCGTTGGTGATCAGTTCGATACCGGCAGCCCGCGCAATGATGATGGGGGCGTTATTGATAGCCAGGGTTGTCATTACAAACGCGGCAATCACAAAAAACGAGAGAATCTTGAAGGCTAACGACTTCATGTTTTTTCCTCTTTTTCCTTATTGATTTTGTGGGATAGGGAGTGATTGAAAGAGTGAGTCAAATTGCGTCCAACATTTTTGGGTTATATGCTTGTCCACCTCCATACTTTGAAATCAGATCGAACGGGTTGTGTCGGTATCTTGTGAGGATATTAACAATTGCGCTCATTTTGAATTATAGGACAATACTGCTCTATGGCAAGGAACATTGCCGGAATATATGTTACAGAAATTGTTACAAATGGCTTCAAGGGCTGCGTTAAATTAAAAAGAGCGGTAACTGCCCGCTCTTTTTAACAATATCTGCCATCACAACAGGCTTCTCACTGGAACATCAATGCCAGCGCTTTCAGGTAGTGGGCGGATTTTTCGTACATTGGGAAGTGCCCGCACTTCTTGATCAGGGCAAGCTGGTTGTTGGGGATGGTATCCTGCGCCAGCACGGCTTGCTCCACCGGCACGGCGCCGTCGTTTTCGCCGTGGATGAGCAGCACCGGCCCTTTGATTTTATGCAGATATTTCACGAGGTTTACGGCGTGGATCGCTTTCCCGGCTTCGTCATAGGGAATGGCGCAGGCCCGGTTGAAGGCAATCCTGCGGTCGGCTTCCCAGGCTTTGAGCGGCATGCTCTTCATATCATAGAACCACGAGCGAAAAGCCCAGTTTACGTATGGCCTGAAATTTACCAGGGAAAGCGATATATCGTATATTACCGGCCATTTGCGCGCAATCGGGAATCTCTTCACCTCCTTTTCGGTCTTGTCGGACAATTGCCCGGTTACGACGCCCGCCACGCTGACCGTTTTCTCCACGCGCTGCGGGGCCAGGTTGCAGGCAATGTACATGGCGATCTGCCCGCCCATCGAATGGCCGATCAACGAAAAACGGGAAATGCCAAGCTGGTCGGCCAGCTTGAAGATGCGTTGGGCCTGGGCCTCCAGACTGTAATCGGCGTTGGCGGGTTTGTCGCTGGCGCCAAAACCCAGCAGGTCTGGGGCAATGCAGTAGTATTTTCCTTCCAGGGCGCGGATGGTGTTCTCCCACACGCCGCGATGTGACAGCCAGCCGTGGATCAGGAAAATCGGCGGGTTGGCAGGGTCGCCGCTCAGGGTGGCGATGATTTGGTGGCCTTCCATTCTGAAAACTTTGTCCATAGGGTTGCTCCTGTTCATCCATTTTATCACCGGATAAAAAATGCCGGGCAGTTTTGCGCTGTCGGGCATTTTTGCTGTGAGGCGCGCTTGCTCAGGCGTCTACGGGAACATCGGCGCAAGCGCTTTCAGGTATTCGGCGGGCTTTTCGTACATTGGGAAGTGCCCGCACTTCTGGATCAGGGCAAGCTGGTTATTGGGGATGGTATTTTTCGCCAGGACGGCTTGTTCCACCGGCACGGTGCCGTCATTTTCGCCGTAGATTAGCAGCACGGGGCATTTGATTTCGGGCAGGTATTCCACCAGGTTGGTTGCAAGGATGGATTTCACGGCTTCGTCATACGGAATGGCGCAGGCCCGGTTGAAGACCATTAGCCGGTCAGCTTCCCAGGTTTTGAGCGGCATACAATTCATATCAAAGAACCAGGGACGAAAAACCAAGCGCATAAGCGGGCCAAAATTTACCAGGGAACGCCACAGTTCATACGTCGCAGGCCATTTGCGCCCATTCTGGATGAATTTCATACTCCCTTCCATTATCATTTCAGACAGTTGTCCGGTGACGACGCCCCCTACGCTGACCATTTTCTCCACGCGCTCCGGGGCCAGGCTGGAGGCAATGTACAGAGCGATCTGCCCGCCCATCGAGTGACCGATCAGCGAAAAACGGGAGATGCCAAGCTGGTCGGCCAGCTTGAAGATGCGTTGGGCCTGGCTCTCCAGGCTGTAGTCTCCATCGACGGGTTTATCGCTGTCGCCGTGGCCGAGCAGGTCTGGGGCAATACAATAGTATTTCCCTTCCAATGTGCTGATGGTGCTTGCCCACACGCCGCGATGTGAGGTCCAGCCGTGGATCATGAAAACCGGCGGGTTGGCCGGGTCGCCGCAGAGGGTGGCCATGATTTGGTGGCCTTCGATTACGAAAACTTTGTCCATAAATGATGGCTCCTGTTGCCCTATTTTATCATTGCGACAAAAAAATCCCCGGCAGGTTTGCGGCCTGTCGGGTCAAGTGGGTTATTGCCGGATTTTCCAGAAAGCACGACATCCTTGTGAACTTAATGCCACGCTCCCAGGATCGCGCCAAACAGGACAAAGGTGATTAAGTGATTGCTTGTTTCAAGCGCCCAGGCCTTCAACTGGCCTGCGAACAGTTTGTTCATTAAACTTGCCGGCGCAACGAAGCCAAGCCAGAGCAGGAACCCTGTCAGCGCGCCGGAGCCAAGCGTTGCGCCTCCCGACGTCATGCTCCCCATGGCATTCACCAGGAGCGCCATGAATACGGCCTGGATAAACGAGGCGACGATGGTCAATACCCAGGTCATGCCCATGGGTAACATGCCTGGCTCATCCTTGTCCGTCTTGCCGATTGCCTTCCACCAGATCGGGAAGAAGGTCTTCTGGTTGAACCAGAGAGACCCGACGATCATGCTAACGATGACGCAGGCAACAACCGCCAACCAGTTGATGGAACCAAGATTCATTTCAGCCTCCTTTGGCATAAGTGGATTGGCGCGCGCCAATCTCTTAATGATTATAGCGAAACTTTCTTTGTTCTATATTAAAAAAGGCCCGGTGGTTGAACTGACCACCGGGCCTTTTCGAAACAACTTTTATCGCTATTTGATCACCGGCAGCATGGCCGCGGCGGTATAGCTCTGCTCACGCTCCTGCTTGAACTGCTGCGTGTAGAGCCGGTAGTAGTGGCCGCGTTCGCGCAGCAACTCGGCGTGCGTGCCCATCTCGGCAATGCGTCCGCCCTCGATGACGATGATGCGGTCGGCGCGGCGGATGGTGGACAGGCGGTGGGCGATGATGAACGAGGTGCGGCCTTTCATTAGATTCTCCATGCCGCGCTGGATGAGCGCTTCGGTCAGCGTATCCACGCTGGAGGTGGCCTCGTCCATGATGAAGATTTCGGGGCGGGCCAGGATGGCGCGCGCCAGGCTGATGAGTTGCTTCTGCCCGACGGAGAGTTGGTTGCCGCCTTCGCCGACTTCCTGGCCGTAACCTTTCTCGAAGTTGCCGATGAAGTCGTGCGCCCCGGCCAGCTTCGCGGCGCTCTCGATCTCCTCGTCCGTGGCGTCCAACCGTCCATAGCGGATGTTTTCGCGGATTGTCCCGGAGAACAGGTGCGGGGTCTGGAGCACGATCCCCAGCCGCGACTGGATGCTTTGCAGCGTGTATTCGCTGTAGTCGCGCCCGTGGATGCGGATGACGCCGCGCTTGGGTTCGTAAAAACGACACAGCAGGTTGACGATGGTCGTTTTTCCGCCGCCGGTCGGGCCGACGAGCGCAATCGTCTCGCCGGGCCGCACTTTCAGTGTGAAATCTGTCAGCACGGGCTTGTCTTTTTCGTCGTCGTAGTAAAAGTCGACGTGGTCGAATTCGATTTCGCCTTGCAGCGTTCCGGCGGGGGCGGCGTCCGGCAGGTCGTGAACGTCGGGGGTGGTGTCCAGCAGTTTGAAGATGCGTTCCGCTGATGCAATCGAGTGCTGCATCTCGGCGTAGACGCGCGCCAGGTCCTGGATCGGCCACATCATAAAGGTCAGGTAGGTCACGAAGGCCTGGATGCCGCCGATGGTGATCAGCCCGGCTACGCTTTGCACGCCGCCGTACCAGACGATGAAGCCCAGCGCCAGCGAGGCGACGATCTGCACCGTCGGCAGGAAGAGCGCCGAGAGCCAGGCCGCGCGGTACGAAGCGCGGTACATCTTGTCGGTCAGCACCTGGAACTCAGCCAGGTTTTCGGCCTCGCGCCCCAGGGCTTTGACCACGCGCACGCCCTGGATGTTTTCATTGTACGCGCCGGTGATCTTCGAGTTGGCGCGGCGTGAATTGCGGAATTCGACCAGGATCTTCTTGCGGAACTGGATGGCAATTGTCAGCAGGATGGGGACGACCAGGAAGACCACCAGCGCCATTTTCCAGTTGATGATGAACATGAAGATCGTCGAGGTGGTGATGTTCATCACGGCCCAGGAGGTATCCACCAGGCCCCAGGTCATCAGGTTGGCCACGCGCCCCGAATCGGAGGTGACGCGCGCGATCATGCGTCCCACCGAGGTCTGGCTGTAGTAGGAGAGCGACAGGTCTTGCAGGTGATTGAACATGCCCTTGCGCAGGTCGTACTGGATGCGTTCGCCCAGCACACCGGCCAGGTAGATGAACGTGAATACCATGCACGACTGGAACAGGATCAGGCTGGCGTAGGTAATGCCCAGCCTTGCCAGCACAGACGTGTCGCGCGGGACGATGCCGGTATCGATGATTTTCAGGTTGATGTAGGTAAAGACAGCATCCAGGACGGATGTAAACAGGATGGTAATCACGAAGCCCGCCGCCCACTGCCAGTGCGGCTTGAGCAGGCTGACAATGCGTTTAAAGGTTGCGCCGGTGATCTGGCTGGTGTATTCGTCTTCTTCAAGTTCGATATTGTTGTCAGACATGGTAGGTCTCCATTTCCAAAGATGAAGGATGATTCCAAAGATGAAGGATGAAAGATGAAAGATGAATTCACCTTTTGTCCTTCATTTTTTATCTTTTATCATCATCTTTCATCTTTTTATTATTCTGTCTCTTCTTGATTCTCGTAACGATGGTTACGAAGATGGCGATCAGTTCGTTGGTTTCTTTGATAAGCGCTTCGAGTTTGTTAAACGGGACGATCTCTGCCCTTACGAGCAAGTCCAGCCAGTAGTCGGTCTCATCAAGCTCTTGCAGTGCGCCTTCGAATTTGTTAATCACGTCGGCATCTGATTTTGCCCGATGACCTTCGCGGTAATGCGCACCGACAGAAGTGCCAGACCTTAAAACCTGTTTGCCGATTACCTGAGCCTCAGTCGACTTGGGTAAACTGGTATACATTCGGATAATCCGTAGCGCAAAGTCGCTCGTCCGTGCTTTCAAATCTTGCGGCTTCTCGTCTGTCATATATCTCTCCTCTTCATCTTTCATCCTTCATCTTTCAGCTTTCAAAAAGCTCTTCTTCCAATTCGTCGTCCACACGCATCTGGATGTCGTAAATCTGGCGGTACATGCCGTCTTCGTCGAGCAGGTCAGCGTGTTTGCCCATTTGCACGATGCGGCCCTTGTCGAGCACCACGATCAGGTCGGCGTTCATCACGGACTGGATGCGGTGGGCGATGATGAAGGTGCTGCGGTTCTGCATCAGGCCGTTGAGCGCTTCGCGGATTTCGGCTTCGGTTTCCATATCCACCGACGAGGTCGAGTCGTCGAGGATCAGGATGCGCGGGTTCTTGAGCAGGGTGCGGGCTATGGCCACGCGCTGCTTTTGCCCGCCGGAGAGCGTTACGCCCTTTTCGCCGACCAGCGTGTTGTAGCCGTTGGGAAAGGTCATGATCACGTCATGCACGGCGGCGGCCCGGGCGGCGGTTTCGATCTCGTCCTGGGTCACGGCGCGGCCCACGCCGCAGGCAATATTCTCGCGGATCGAGCGCGAAAACAGGAAGGGTTCCTGTTCGACGATGCCGATCTGGCGGCGCAGGTACTCGCGCGGGTAATCGGTCAGTTCCACGCCATCCAGACGCAGGGAGCCGCCGCTGTAATCGTAGAAGCGCGGCAGCAGGTTGACCAGCGAGGTCTTGCCCGATCCGGTGGAACCCAGCAGGGCAATCGCCTGTCCCGGTTCGCAGCGGAAGGAAATGTCCTTGAGCGTTTCGCCGTCTGCGCCGTCGTAGGCGAAGCCGATGTTTTCGAAGACCACTTCGCCGCGCGCGGAACCGCTGGGGTGTACTTTGCCATTGGTCAGCGGTTCGCGTTCCTGCTTGATGATTTCCATCAGGCGCGTGTACGAGACCAGGCCGCTGGAAGTGTCCACGATCAGGCGTCCCAGGTTGCGCATCGGCCAGATCAACCAGGTCAGCAGACCGACGTAAGCGATATAGGAGCCGAGGCTGATTGTGCCGTTGATGGCCAGCACGGCGGCGAAGAAAATGCCGCCCAGCATCTGCGCCGCGCAGAGAATGTCGGAGAGCGGCCAGAAGAGAGCGTTCATACGGGTCAGCTTGCGCCCGCGCCGGAACTTTTCCCAGTTGTCCTTTTCGAACTTGCCTTTTTCGTAGTCCTGGCGGGCAAAAGCCTTGACCACGCGCACCCCGGTCAGGTTTTCTTGCAGGGTGGTCGAAAGGATGGCTTCCTGTTCCTGGTAGACCTCGTAGGCCTTCGAGACTTTGCCAAAGAACCAGATCGAGACGCCGACGATGAACGGGACGGTGACGACGGAGGCCAGTCCCAGCGTGACGTTGAGCTGCAGGATGGCAATCAGGTTGATGGTAAACATCAGGACGATGCGTCCCGCGCCGATGGCTTGTTCGCTGAAGAAGCGCCGCATGGAGTCCACGTCGGAGGTGACGCGCTCAATCTGGTCGCCCGTGGGCGTTTTATCGTGGTAGGCGAAACTCAGCCGCTGGAGGTGGTCGAACAGGTAATTGCGCACGCGCCGGGTGATGCCCTCGGCGGTGTAGGAGGCCAGCCGCCCCGAAAGGAAGGCGAAGCCGCCCTCGACGGATGCCAGGCCGATGAAGCCCAGCGCGATCCAGACCAGGGCGCGGTTCATGTCGTCGCCGGGCACTTTGCCCGCCGGCAGGACGGTATCGGTGAAGTAGCGCAGCAGGCTAAAGGTCAGGGTCTTGGCCAGGGCCGAGATCGCCAGCGCGATCGTTGCGCCGGTGTAGGCCAGGCGGTAGCCGGTCATCATCTTCCATAGCCCCTTGAGACGGTTTTCAGGGAGCGAGGCGTGCAGGTCGAAATAGGGTGCGTTTTTGGGTGTGGCGGTCATGGTAGTCATAGTGGTTTATCCTGTATAGGTTGTGTCAAATGGAACGCGGATGACGCTGATCAGGCGGATTCTCGCGGATTCTTTTCGGTTTTTACCCGCGAAAATCAGCCTGATCAGCAAAATTCGTGTTCTATTTTTTGTGACTGGACAGTGAACAATAAAAAAGCCACGGTGCGGGTGCGCACCGTGGCTGAACAGACGGTTGAAGCTGACTCTACGAATCAGCAGGCGCACTCCAAGAAGGAACAGTAATGGCCGGAATACCAGCGAGAACAGTTTCTTTGCAGTAGAACTTAACCATTGTGTTCGACATGAAGCGCGACCTCCTTTTCTTGGGATTTTTAATACTGCCGGAGTCTATCACCAGGTTTTGAAGTCTGTCAAGGATTTTGGGTAAAGGATTTTGATAGGATGAGATTCTGGTAGAATAACTCCGCACCGCCAGCGCCCAGACGGGAGGGGCTAAAGGATTGGAAAGAATTTTTCTGGTGGATACCTATACAAAAAAAGCGCAGCAACGTTATTTCTGCGTTGCTGCGCTTTTGGTCCGGGCGGGTTATTTGGCTTTGATGTTGATCGTCTTGGGCTTGACCGCTTCGGCTTTGGGCAGGGTGATGGTCAAGACGCCGTTCTCAAAGTCCGCTTTGGCCTTGTCGGTCTGGACGTCGGTGGGGAGCGCCAGTGAGCGTTCGAACGAGCCGTAGCGCTGTTCGCGGACGTGATAGGTCGTCTCTTTCTGCTCGGCTTCCTGCTTGAACTCGCCGCGCAGGGTGAGCACATCGGCAGTTACCGAAATCTGGACATCTTCCGCCTTGAGACCGGGCAGGGCGGCTTTGACAACCACCTCATTCGCGGTCTGGTACAGGTCAATGGCGGGCAGGACGGAGCCTCCACTCCTGCTGATCGGGCGGGTAAAGGCGTCGTCAAACAGCCGGTCCATGGCCTCACGCAGGGTCATCATTTCGCGCACCGGCTCCCAACGAGTTAGATTGGACATAGTGAACCTCCTTCTTGAATAAGAAATTTGAATTGGATGTTATGCTCTTAATATAGCCAGCGATTGTTAAAAAAATAATAGCCGTCCGTTAGCATTTTGTAAAAATTTGGCGGCATTTCTCTCCCGGTTTTCGAGCGCCGATTTAGGCAATTATGACGTAAAATTGAAGAGGCGTTATGGTTTGCTATCATGGGAAGCAAATCCAATCGAATGAACTTCTTTACCAATCAAAACCAAATTTATGGAGAATGAAACAATGAAAAAAGCATTAGTTTGTGGAGCGGGCGGTTTTATCGGCGGGCACCTGGTCAAACGTCTCAAAAAGGAAGGTTATTGGGTGCGCGGCGTCGATATCAAAGTCCACGAGTTCAGCCCCAGCGCCGCCGACGATTTTCTGGTGCGCGACCTGCGCCAGGAGCAGCAGTGCATCGACGCGCTGACGCTGGCCGACGGAAAATTCGACGAGGTCTACCAATTGGCCGCCGACATGGGCGGGATGGGTTTCATCCATTCTGCCGAGTGCGAGATCATGCACAACAGCGCGCTGATCAACATCCACATGAGCCACTCGGCGGTTGATTTGGGCATACCGCGCTACTTCTTCTCGTCCTCGGCCTGCGTCTACCGCGACATGCAGGTCGGCGAACCGGAGATGACCGAGGCGCAAGCCATCCCCGCCAACCCGGACAACGAATACGGCTGGGAAAAACTATACGCCGAGCGCATGGCGATGGCCTACGCCCGCAACCGCGGCATCCAGGTGCGCATCGCGCGCTTCCAGAACTGCTACGGCCCCGAAGGCACCTGGCGCGGCGGACGCGAAAAGGCCCCGGCGGCCATGTGCCGCAAAGTGGCCGAGGCCAAAGACGGCGGCGAGGTGGAAGTGTGGGGCGACGGCAGCGCCGTGCGCTCTTACACCTACGTGGCAGACATGGTCGATGGCATTTACCGCCTGATGCAATCGGACCTGGTCGGCGCAGTCAACATCGGCGACCCGGAATACGTGACGGTCGACGAATTGGTCAAAGTTGTGTCCGAAGCGGCGGGCAAGCACATCAAGATCAAACACGTCAAAGGCCCGGTGGGCGTGCAATCGCGTAATTTCAGCAACGCGCGCATCGAATCGCTCGGCTGGAGCGCCAAATATGCGTTGAAAGACGGCATCGCGCTCACTTATCCCTGGATTGAGGCGCAGGTCAACGCGGCGCGCGTTGCCGCTTAAGCCTGCGCACATATCGCGTGGTGTGTTTCATCTATCGAGACCCAGGAGCGGTGGTTTCGATACGGCGACTGGGCTACGTCGCCTACCCTTCGACAGGCTCAGGACATCGCTCAACCATCTGTCTCAACTGAAATGAAACACATTACGCCATCTTATCCGTATCGTTCAACACGTTCAAAAGGAGATTAGTTATGCCAATTCGCACTGCATCCGCTATTTGGAACGGGACTCTCAAAGAAGGCGCAGGCCAGATGAAACTGGGCAGCGGCGCTTTTGAAGGCGCTTTTTCGTTCGGCACGCGCTTCGAGGAAGTCCCCGGCACCAACCCCGAAGAACTGATCGGCGCAGCCCATGCCGGTTGCTTTTCGATGTTCCTTTCGGCGCTGCTGACCAAAGCAGGCTACGTCCCGACCAGGATCGCCACGAGCGCCAAAGTCCACCTGGGCGATGGGCCGCGCATCACGTTGATCGAACTCGAAACCCAGGCCGAAGTCCCCAACCTGGATGAGAGCGTCTTCCAGGAAAAGGTCAGCGAAGCCAAGCAGAACTGCCCGATCTCGAAGGCCCTGGCCAGCGTGGAACTCCACGTGGTTGCTCAGCTTATCAAATAAACTTATTACAAGGTGGTTTCGACACCGCCGCCTACTCAACCACCGATTATTGAAAAGTTACAAAAAATTCGTGACTGCTCAAGCTCTTGCCCGTTTGGGCTTCAAATAGAACGTGGATAACGCTGATGTTGCGGATTTGCGCAGATTTCTTAAGGTTTTATCCGCGAAGATCAGCTTAATCCGTAAAATCCGCGTTCTATTTCTTGGTGGCTGAGGAGTTCCAAAGATTTAAATAAACATTCTCAAGAGAGCCAAGAATAATTTGGCTGCCGCGATAGAT
>JBARBA010000338.1:0-3475 GCA_049792555.1 Anaerolineales bacterium | reverse complement strand
GCGCGAAACTGACCCGCGCCAAGATGGAGCAAATCTGCGACGATCTCTTCGAGCGCACCATAGGCCCTGTCAAGAATTGCTTGAAGGACGCCGGGATAGCGGGCGAGAAGATCGATGAACTGGTGCTGGTCGGCGGCATGACGCGCATGCCGCGCGTGGTGGAAACCTCGCGTTCGCTTGTCAACAAACCGCCGCATCAGGGAGTCAACCCCGATGAAGTCGTGGCGGTGGGCGCGGCCATCCAGGGCGGCGTGCTGGCGGGCGACGTGACCGACATCTTGCTGTTGGACGTGACCCCGCTGACGCTGTCCATCGAAACCCTGGGCGGCGTGGCCACCCCGTTGATCGAACGCAACACCACCATCCCCACGCGCAAGAGCCAGCCCTTCTCCACCGCCACCGACAACCAGACCCAGGTCGAGATCCACGTGGTGCAGGGCGAGCGCTCGATGGTGACCGATAACAAATCGTTGGGCAACTTCATCCTGGACGGCATCCCGCCCGCGCCGCGCGGCATCCCACAGGTGGAAGTGACCTTTGACATCGACGCCAACGGCATTTTGAAAGTGACCGCGCTCGATAAGGCCACCGGACGTTCGCAGAACATCACGCTGACGGCTTCTTCGGGTCTTTCGGCCAGCGAAGTCGAACGGATGCGCGCCGAGGCCGCCTCCCACGCCGACGAAGACCGCAAACGCCGCGAGGGGATCGACCTGCGCAACCAGGCAGACGGCGCTCTCTATGCCGCCGAAAAGGCCCTCGCCGAGAGCAACGTTCCAGCGGCGCTTAAGGCTGAGGTCGAGGATGCAGTTTCCGGGTTGAAAGAGTCGCTGGAGAAAAACGCCGCAGAGGCGATCCGCGCCAAAATCGCATCCCTGGCCCAGGCCGTTGCGCGCATTGACAGTTCCATCCACACCCCAGACATGCCCGGAGTGGGGTCTCATACGGAGGCGATCTAGTGGCAAACCGTGATTATTACGAAATTTTGGGAGTGCCGCGCGGCGCTTCGCAGGAAGAGATCAAGCAGGCCTTTCGCAAGCTGGCGCGCCAGTACCACCCGGACGTGAGCAAGGAAACGGACGCCGAAGAGCGCTTCAAGGAAGTGAACGAAGCCTACACCGCGCTTTCGGATGTGCAAAAACGCGCCCAGTATGACCGCTTTGGGCGGGTGGACAACATGGGCGGCGGCGCGCAGGATTTCGCCGTCAACTTCAACGATATTTTCGAGGATTTGTTCGGGTTCAGCGGCGGCGGGGGCGGGGGGCGCGGCGCGGCGCGCAACCGGCAGCATCGCGGGCGCGACCTGCAAATGGCGGTGGAACTGACTTTCAAGGAAGCCGTTTTCGGCGTTGAGCGTGAAATCCAGTTCGAGCGCGAAGAGACTTGTAGTACCTGCCGCGGCACCTGCGCGGAGCCGGGCAGCACGCCGCGCACTTGCGATACCTGCGGCGGACGCGGCGAGGTGCGCCAGGTGCGCCAGACCTTTATCATCCAGATGGTCGAGACGGTGGTCTGTCCCAAATGCCAGGGGCGCGGACAGATCATCGAAAAGCTGTGTCACACCTGCGCCGGACGCGGGCTGGAACGCAAGAAAATCACCAAGAAAGTCTCGATCCCTGCCGGTGTGGATAACGGCATGCAAATCCGCCTGCCGGGCGAGGGCAGCCCCGGCGCGAACGGCGGCCCGAACGGCAACCTGTTCCTGGTGGTGGACGTGAAGCCGCACGAGTATTTCAAGCGCCGCGAGAACGATATTTTGCTGGACCTGGACATCAACATTGCCCAGGCCGTGCTCGGCGCGGAGATCGAAGTGCCCACCATGGACGGCCCGGAGAAGCTGTCGATCCCCGCCGGGACGCAGCCGGGGCGCATGTTCAAACTGCGCGGCAAGGGTGTGCCGCACGTGCGCAGCGGCGGGCGCGGCGATGAGCGCGTCATCATCAACGTAGCCATTCCCACCAAACTGAGCGCCGAGCAGCGCGCGCTGTTCGAGAAGCTGGCCGCCACGCTCGGCGCGACGCCCAAGCCGCAGCAAAAGGGGTTTTTGGATTGGTTGAATGAGGCGTTGGGGGGGTGAGGCAGTTTTCAGTGTTCAGTTTTCAGTAATCAGTGTTCAGTGATTAGTAAAAGACGCCCTTTCCGCGAGGAGAGGGCGTCTTTGATTTCTGCCAAAACACAGCTTTCTGGATTAAGCATGCACGATCACGTGATAACGACTTAACTCGACAAACCGATTTTTGGATAGATCGGTAATGATCTGTTCAAAGTTGGCAATCAGGAGTGATTCGAGTTCCTTGTTGCTGATATTTCCGGTTGAGATTAACAGCAATTTCTTCGGACGGTTATTTAACCAAAATGATGTTGTAAAGTCAGAATCTTTCGTGATGACGATGCAATTCTCTTCATCCGAATATTGCAAGATTGCCATGTCCTCTGTCGCATTCGCGTCAGGGAGATCAAGGGTATGCACTGCATGATGGCCGCGTTCCCGCAATAGATTGGTCAAACGGCGCGACAGGTTGGCGTCAACCAGGAAATTCATACAAGCGCTACGCCCATGCGTTTGACCTGGCTCAAGCGCGCGGCATACAGCAAGACAGCCTGAATATCTGCCGGTTCGAGGTCTTCGTAGTCGGCGAGTATCTCATCGGCGCTCATGCCTGAACTGAGCGTTTCCAACAGCCACTCCACCGAATAGCGCAGGCCGCGAATGGTTGGCTTTCCAAACGACATGGCGGGGTTGATCGTAATGCGAGCAAGGAGTTCTTGATCGGTCATGGTTTAAGTCTCCTGTCTTAATCATACACGATTTTCCAGGTTTTTGAAAATGCGGGTATTTGTAATTTATGACGCTTGACATCACTAACGTCAAGCGTTATCATCTTTGTGATGATAAAGACCTTTGCAGACAAAGAAACCGAGAAACTATTCAGGCGCACGTTTTCAAGAAAGCTGCCTCAAAATGTTCAACTTGCTGCGCGAATGAAGTTGGAGATTTTAGACGCCGCTGAAGTTTTACAGGATTTGCGCGTTCCGCCGGGTAATCGTCTTGAAAAACTATCCGGCAACAGAGAAGGTCAGTACAGTATCCGCATCAACGATCAGTGGCGAATTTGTTTTGTTTGGCGGCAGGAAAACGCTTACGAAGTCGAAATCGTGGACTATCATTAATCAATCACTTTTACAGCGGTATGTTTTTGCACAGGAGTGTTGAAAAATGGAAGAAAAACTTCCCCCCATCCATCCCGGAGAAATCCTTATGGAAGAATTTCTCAAACCGATGAGCATCAGCCAGTATAAGCTGGCCAAAGATATTAGTGTTCCGCCCCGGCGCATTAACGAAATTGTGCATGGCGCGCGGGCGATTACGCCCGATACCGCGTTGAGATTATCGCGCTATTTTGGGTTGTCGGAGCGCTTTTGGATCAATCTGCAAACGCGTTATGATCTTGAAGTTGAAAAAGACCGCCTGCAA
>JBARBA010000337.1:0-3470 GCA_049792555.1 Anaerolineales bacterium | reverse complement strand
AGTCGTTTGATAAATTGCATTTTAGCGGACATGTGAATTCCTTGTGCGTTATTGGTCGGCGGCATCTATACGATAACCGCCGCAAGGCAATGATAAACGACAATGACGTAGTTTGTAAGTGGATTTTCCCGGTGATTGGCAGAGAAAAACCAGGCTCTCTCTGTAGCGCAGACAAATGCGCCCACGTTGAGATTAACGCGGGCGCATTTTCTTATGATAGGGCAGGGAAATTACCCCGCCTGCCGGTGGGACTTATAACGTGTATGGCGCGTCATTTATTTGGGGACGTTAATGTTACCAACCTGGGCCTGGGCCTGGGACTTGGCCTTGTCCTTCTTTTTCTTCTTCTTGTCTTTATCTCGGTCTTTTCCTTGTTCTTTGTTAGCCATTTTTCGCTCCTTTTTAAGAATAAACGCGGATAAGCTTATTTTATCCCAGACGGGGGATTTTTCAAGCTTTTGTTAGCCGGTTGGAGCATTGCGTGGGTCTCGATATGGCAAAGAACGCCTACTCGACCACCGCTGTGCCTATTCGGTTACTCTCTCACCACTTCCAACTGCACGGTTTGGACATCCACCGAGCTGCCGCCGACCATGACGTCGAACAGGCCGGGTTCGACGGTGCGCTGCATATGCTCGTCGAGGTAAGATAAGGCTTCGGGACCGAGCGGCAGTTCGACGGTTTGGGTCTCGCCGGGTTGCAGGGTGATGCGCCGGAAGCCTTTCAGTTCTTTGACCGGGCGCGTGACCATGTTGGTGAGCAGGTCGTGGATGTAAAGCTGGACGACCTCGTCGCCGGCGCGTTTGCCGCTGTTGGTCACGTCCACGCTGACGATGGCCGCGCCGCCGGGTTTGATCTGCGCCGGGGTGACGCGCAGGTTCTGGTAGGTGAAGGTAGTGTAGCTCAGTCCGTATCCGAAGGGGAAGAGCGGGCCGTTGCTGCCGAATTGGTACCCGCGCCGGCCGAAAGGTTTGTGGTTGTAGAAGATCGGCAACTGACCCACCGTGCGCGGAATGGTGATGGGCAGTTTGCCGCCGGGGTTGACATCGCCAAACAGCGCGTCTGCGAAAGCCGGGCCGCCCTCCTGCCCCAGGTACCAGCCTTCGAACAGCGCGTTCAGGTTTTCGGCGGCGTAGTTGACCGAGAGCGGGCGTCCGTTAATGAGCAGGCCCACCGCCGGAACGCCGGTTGCGATGATGGCACGCAGCAGGTCGTCTTGACGGCCGGACAGGTCGAGGGTGTCGCGGTCGCCCAGGTGGTTTTCGCTCCAGCCTTCGCGGCACAGGGATTCGTTTTCACCGATGACCAGCAGCACCGCGTCGGCCTGACGGGCGACTTCGACGGCTTCGACGATCAGGCGCGCGTCTTCAGCCGGGTCGGGCTGGATGGCTTCGTTCTTCCACCAGCCGCGCCAGCCGCGACCGTCTTCTTCGTTGGCGGTGATCTTGCAGCCTTCGGCGTAGAGTACATTGACTTTGTCGCCGACCTTTTGGCGGATGCCTTCGAGGATGCTCAGGCCGTGACCGGGGTCGGCGCTGTAGCCGCCCAGGTGCAGGTCGGTGGCGTTCGGGCCGATGACGGCCAGGGTTTTTAAGCGGGCGGCGTCGAGCGGGAGCAGGCCGTCGTTTTTGAGCAGCACCAGGGTTTTGTGCGCGGCTTGCAGGGCGATTTGACGGTGTGCTTCGCAGTTGGTGATTTTCTCGGCTTTATCGGGGTCAACATACGGGTTGTCAAAGAGTCCGAGCAGGAATTTGGCTTTGAGCACGCGGCGCACGGCCGTGTCCACCAACGCTTCGGGGACAATTCCATCCCGGACTTGTTCGACCAGGCCGGGGAAACAGGTATCCAGTTCGAAATCGATGCCGGCTTCGAGGGCTTTTTTGCCGGCTTCGGCTTTGGAATTTGCGACGCGGTGCATGGTTTGCAGCAGGGTGATACCCTGGCCGTCTGAGATGAGCACGCCTTCGAAGCCCCATTCGCGGCGCAGGATGTCGCGCAGCAGCCATTGGTTGGCGTGCATCGGGATGCCGTTGACTTCATTGTAGGAGGCCATGACCGAGCCGACGCCCGCTTCGACGACCGCCGCGCGGAAGGCTTGCAGGAAGTTTTCGCGGATTTCGCGTTCGGCGTAGTTGGTGGGGCCACAGTTGCTGCCGCTTTCGGGCTGTCCGTGGACAGCAAAATGCTTGGCGGCGGATAGGACGTGTTCGCCGTCGATGGGCTGACCGTAGGGTACGCCTTGCAGGCCGCGCACGGCGGCGACAGCCATGCGCGAGCCGAGGTAGGGGTCTTCGCCGTAAGTTTCTTCGGTGCGGCCCCAGCGCGGTTCGCGCGCCAGGTCGAGCACCGGGGTGAGGGCGTAGTTTTCGCCGCGCGCGCGCATTTCTTTGCCGGCCACCGTGTAGGCGCGCTGCACCAACTCTGGATCCCAACTGCTGGCCAGGCCGATGACTTGCGGGAAGGATGTGCTGCCGGAGGCCATCACACCGTGCAGGGCTTCATCGACAAAGAAAACGGGGATGCCCAGGCGGGTGTTTTCGCGCATATATTTCTGGAAGGCGTTGGTCCACTCGGCGGTGTCTTTGGCAGACATGTAACTGCCGGGCCGTCCGAGACCGCCCATGCCGTTCACCGACTTTTGGCGGATCTCTTCATCGCTGCCGATGGATTCTGTCGTCAGGTTGTTGGTTTTCATGTCCAACAGCGACATTTGGGCGACTTTTTCTTCGAGGGTCATGCGACTGAACAGGTCGGCGACGCGCCGGTCTACGGGCAGGGATGCGTCGCGGTAGGAGAATTCGTTGTTGGGCATGGGCGTCCTTTTTGGGGGGTAGGCGAGGTTGGTGGGGTGATTATACCCGGCAGGGTCACAAAGTGGCTTTTTTTCTTAGGCGGGAAGAGGCTCTACAGATTTGCGCCCGCGCGGGCATTATATAACCAGAATGTTGAATGAGGCAAGGGAAAGTGCGCAGGGCATAACGCCCCAGGTGGATTGGTTGGGCCACTTGGCAGTAAAAGTGTATTCATCCTTCAAATTTCCTGCCCATTTTCCCCACTAATCCGGCAAGTCCCCCCCCAAAAAAAATGGGGGTGCAGTGTCGCCACCGCACCCCCGCATACCGTTTTTCTAAATACTGCTATGCGCGGTAATTATTGGCCGGCGTCGGCAACATTGTCGAGGGTAATGGGCTTGTAATCAACCCAAATGTACTTGCCATCGGTAATCTTGTAACCGACATTGGCGTCGGTCGGGATCTGACCGGACGCCAAAATAGCGATCAGGTTCATGGTGGCCTTGCCCTGGTTCACGGCGTCATTGAGGACGGTGCCCAACAGGGTGCCATCTTTCAAAGCCGCCACACCGGCGGAGGTCGCATCCACACCCACGACGGGCATGTACTTGCCGCCGGTAAAGTAACCGGCCGCTTTCAGAGCGCCGATGGCGCCGAGGGCCATATCATCATTGTTGG
>JBARBA010000336.1:0-3397 GCA_049792555.1 Anaerolineales bacterium | reverse complement strand
GTTATGCAGTGTAAAAATCTGCCAGGCCACCAGCGGCACAGGCAGCAGCGCCGGCCAGACCAGCCCAAAAGAGATGCCAAAGAGCGGCCCGGCGGCCAGCAAAAGGTAGGCGGCGATCAGCAACAGGTTGTGGGTCGGGACGGCCTGCTGCCAGGTGAGCGCCGTGAGCAGCGAGCGACGTTCGTATTTCAGGTCTTCGGCATAGGCGGGAAAGTCGAGCGCCAGGAAGCAGGCCAGCGCAATCAGGAACAGGGGGAAGGGAAACAGGGTCAGGAAACGATGAAAATTCCCCGTTTGCAGGGTGTACGCCAGGGTGGGCGCAAGACCGGCGATCAGGAAAGCGTCCACAATTTCACCAAAGCCGCGGTTGGACAGACGCAGCGGCGGGAGGGCGTTGCCCAGCGCCAGCGCGGCAAAGAGCGCCAGCAGCAACCCCAAATTGAGTTGGAGAAACCCGGCGCGCTGCAGGAAAAAGAAGAACAGGCAGGCTGCCGCCAGGAACGCCATGCCAAAGGTCAGCAGCAACCGTCGCAGCGCTTCGCGCTCGCCGCGCGTTTCACCCGCGACAATCGGCTCGTTGAACGGGCGGAAGCCTGCCATTAACAGGCCGGAAGCCGCCAACAGCAGGACGGCAATCGCGCCGCCCGCAAACTGCGCTTCGGGACGCAGGCCGGTTCCCAGGTAACGGGCAATGCCCAGGCCCAGGGTATACGTCAACAGGGCGAGGAGCAGGTGAAGGGGGCGGGTGAGGCGCAGGATGTGGCGGAGTTGGGGCATTCGTTTCCAGTGTTCAGTGTTCAGTGTTCAGTATTCAGTGTTCAGTATTCAGTGTTCAGTGTTCAGTTTCCAGTGGTCAGTGAACACTGGTCACTGAACACTGGATAAAACGCGGCGCAAATCGCGCAGGTGGGTTTGGCCGTGGATGTAGAGCGCTTTGATCATTTCGGCCAGGGTGATGACGCCCAGGAAGGGATGTCGTCCGCGCTTTTCGAGGTCGGCGGCGCTTAAGGTTTCTACAAAGGCGATCATGTTTGCGCGGGCGATGTTGAACTGTTCAAGCAGTTCCTGCGGCGATAATTGCACAGTTTGCTGCTGTTGAGCGGCGTTATAGGCGTCGATGTCAAAATCTTCGGGCGCGCCGGGGCCGCCGGCGCAAACGTTGGCGAACACGCCGGCGAAGCTTTGCTCGACGGTCACAAAATGCGCCAGCAGGCTGATGACGTTCCAGGTTGCGCCTTCGGTGTAGAGGCTGGCCTGCCATTGGGCATCTGTTAGCGAGGCAAAGAAGGCGGCAGCCTTTTCGCCTTCGGTTTTCAGTCGCACGGCAAGGAATGCGGAGGTTTCAGACATGGCGGTGGTCCCTTCGACTGCGCTGCGCAGAATTTATCGGATGCGGCTCAAATCGCGGAGGTGGATCTGGTTGTGGATGCAGATGCCCTTGATCATGTCGGCCAGGGTGGTGGCGCCCATGAAGGGGTGGCGGCCGCGCTTTTCGAGGTCATCGGCGCTCAAGGTGGTTACGAAGGCAATCGTTTTGGCGCGGACGATTTTATATTGTTCGAGCAGTTCCTGCGGGGATAAGGCGGCAGCGCGCTGCATCTGTTCTGCGCTGGAAGCGTCGAAACTAAAACCTTCGGGCATGCCGGGGAGGCCATCGCGGATGTTGGCGAACATCGCGGGAAGGCTTGCTTCGGCTACCAGCAAATGCGCCAGCACGTTGCGCACGATCCAGGTTGCGCCTTCGGTGAAGACGCCGGCCTGCCACTGGCTCTCTGTGAGCGAGGCGAAGAAGGCGGCGGTCTTTTCGCCTTCGGTTTTCAGGTATGCGGCAAGGAACGCGGGATTTTCGGGCATTCTGTACTCCTAAAGTGTTTTGGCTCTTACTTTTTACCGGGCAAATCTACCAATAAGCCACGCAGCCACCGGGAGGGGGTGGTTTTCGGGCACACCTTTTATGCCCTACGAGCATTATATACCACGAGACGATCTAGGTATCCAGAAAGATTCTTTCCAATTATGCAACCCCCTCCCAAAGGGACGCCACGCTTTTCTTAAAGTCTGTTTTTATCCACGAAGTACACGACCCCCTGGCGGGGGCAAGCGAACACGAAGTTTAAAATCTTTTCTTGGCGTGCTTGGCGTGCTTTGCGGTTCGATTATCACGATTTTAGGGCAAACGCTCTGACTTTAAGAAAACCCTGAAAGGGACGCCCAGCTTACCCTACGGACATGGTGAGCCGTTATGTGAGATGAACCGCGCCGAGGGGGCGGTGATGGAAAAAACTTTTCTGGATACCTATATCAGAGAATAGCCTCCATCGACGACCACCGTTTGGCCGGTGATGTATTGGTTTTGCAGCAGGAAGGTCAGGGCCGAGGCGATTTCGTCGGTTTGGGCGGGGCGTTGCAGCGGCAGGCGGCTGACGAGGCGCTGCCACTCGGCGGGCGGCAGGTCGCCGGCGGGCAGGACCAGGCCGGGGGCGATGGCGTTGACGCGCACCGCCGGCGCGAAGGAACGGGCCAGCACGCCGGTGAGGGCTGCCAGGGCAGATTTGCTGACGGTGTAGGCGGGGTAGCCCGCCCAGG
Organism: Anaerolineales bacterium; assembly: GCA_049792555.1. Lineage (GTDB taxonomy): Bacteria > Chloroflexota > Anaerolineae > Anaerolineales > Villigracilaceae > UBA5195. The sequence goes on along the minus strand of JBARBA010000336.1, from coordinate 811 downwards.
TTTTTTGGGCGGCGACGTCGGTGATGTTGACGATCAGGCCGCCTGCGCTCATGCGTTCGAAGGCGCGTTGGGCGCACAGGAAGGGGGCGCGCAGGTTGAGGGCCAGGGCGGCGTCGAATTGGGCAGCGCCCAGGCTGCGGGCGTCGGCGCGCTGCATCAGGGCGGCGGAGTTCACTAAAACGGCGAGCGGGCCGACGGGGGAGGTTTGGAGCAAGTCGTCCATCACGGAAAAGAGCCGCTCGATGGCGGTTTCATCCGTCAAATCGGCTTGAACAGGAAAAACCGGCGCGCCCAGGGCGCGAATCTCTTGGGCGGTTGTTTCGGCCTGCGCGGCAGAGGTATGGTAGTGCAGCAGGATGGCGTATCCCTGGCGGGCGAGGGTCAGGGCAAAGACGCGGCCCAGGCGGTGGGCGGCGCCGGTGACGAGGGCGAGCGGGTAAGTTTGGGGCATGGGGCTATTATAAGGCCGGGGGACGGGGGTAGAAAGGCGACGGTGATTTCCGCAATCATCGGGCTGACCAAATTTGATCTTGATGCTATACTTATTCTTGCCCGGCCCGTAGACTTGCGCCCGCCGATAAGCCGTTGTCTTGAAGGAACCCGCATGAAAACGTTTCATAAGGTGTGTGAGATACTCTTTTGGGTGGCGTTCATCAATTTCTTCCTGTTTGTGATTATTTCCGTCTTCCTGGGCGGCGACGCGCTCAACGGGAAAGTTGTAGACGGTCATTATTACCTCGCCAGCCACGGACAACTCACGGAAGTAAGTTATCTTGTTTTCATGTATAGCAAAGCTCACGCTTTGAGTCTT
>JBARBA010000335.1:0-7226 GCA_049792555.1 Anaerolineales bacterium | reverse complement strand
AAATCTTACCGAAGGGTTTAAAAATTCATTCAAATAATTTAAAATTCCTTTCAAAGGATTTTAAAATTCATTCAAAGCAATTCAACTTTCTACCGAAGAAAGTTTAAACGCTACCGAAGCAATTGGAATTGCCAAACAAGCGACCACGGCCCCCAGGGATGGCAATCGTAAATAGGCGTGGCCCGTCAGGGAAGTCCTTGCTCCTGACGAGTCGTCCGTTTGTCCGCTTCCCGTCCGCTCCCGAATCCGCTCCCGCTGCGCCACACCCGGTTTTCATCCTTTGAGATGAACTCCGTTCATGGATACTTTGTGATTGTCGGCACAAAGCCAACGCTTGGGCAGTATAATTGCCCGGCAATCAAATGATCGTTGGCATGTATCTTTTCAATATTCTGGGGAAGTTGTTGTCATAAGGTGGTTTCGGTACGGCGGCGGAACAGCATCGCCGCCTACTCAACCACCGATTATTGAGAAGTTACGTTGGCATCATCAAAAAAACCATAAAAAAACAAGGAGAAACCAAGCAAATGTCAAAAATCAGTTTTTACTCCGGCGAAGTTGTGCCCCTGGAAATGCACAAAGTGCGCATTGTCCAGAAATTGGATCTGGTGCCGATTGAACGCCGCCTGCAAGCCGTGGCCGAAGCCGGGAATAACACCTTCCTGCTCAAAAACCGGGATATTTATCTGGACATGCTGACCGACAGCGGCGTCAACGCCATGAGCGACAAACAGCTTGCCGCCATGATGGTCTCGGATGACAGCTACGCCGGGTCGGAATCGTTCACAAAGCTCGAAAACAAGATCAAGGAAATCTTCGGCACCGAGTATTTCCTGCCGGTTCACCAGGGGCGCGCCGCCGAAAACATCATCTCCAAAGTCCTTGTCACGCCCGGCTCCATCGTCCCCATGAATTACCACTTCACCACCAGCAAAGTGCATGTCGTCGTCAACGGCGGCTCGGTGGATGAAATCATCATCGACGAGGGCCTGCAAGTCACCAGCGAATGTCCCTTCAAAGGCAATATGGATATCGATAAACTTGAGGCGCTCATCCAAAAGAACGGCGCTGAAAAAATTGCCTTTGTGCGCATTGAAACCGGCACCAACCTGATCGGCGGCCAACCCCATTCGCTGGAAAACCTTCGCCAGGTCCGCAAAGTCTGCGACAAGCACGGCCTGCTGCTTGTTTTCGACGCCAGCCTGCTGGCCGATAACCTGTATTTCATCAAAACGCGCGAAGAAAGCTGCCAAAACAAGACCATCCGCGAAATCACCCGCGAAATCGCCGATCTTACCGACATCATCTACTTTTCTGCCCGCAAGCTGGGCTGCGCGCGCGGCGGCGGTATCTGCACCAACAACAAAGACGCCTACATGAAGATGCGCGAACTGGTCACCCTGTACGAAGGCTTTTTGACCTATGGCGGTATGTCCATCCGCGAGATCGAAGCCATGGCAGTTGGCCTCGATGAGACTATGGACGAAAACATGATCAATCAGGGGCCGCAGTTCATCGCCTACATGGTCAATGAACTGGTCAAAAAAGGCGTGCCGGTGATCACGCCCCCCGGCGGCCTGGGCTGCCACCTGGACGCCAAGCAATTCCTGCCGCACGTGCCGAAAACACAATACATTGCCGGCGCGTTGGCCTCGGCCTACTACCTGGTCAGCGGCGTGCGCGGCATGGAACGCGGCTCCGTCTCTGAGCAACGCGATGAAAACGGCGTCGAAACCTATGCCAATATGGAACTGCTGCGCCTGGCGCTGCCCCGCCGGGTGTTCACCCTTTCGCAGGTGAAATATGCCGTTGACCGCATCGTCTGGCTCTACCAGAACCGCGACCTGGTGGGCGGGTTGACCTTTGTGGAAGAGCCGCAAATCCTGCGCTTTTTCTTCGGCAAATTAGCGCCCACCTCCGACTGGCAGGAAAAACTGGTTGCCAAATTCAGGGCCGACCTGGGCGACAGCCTATAAACTGGCGTAAATCCAAACGTATCATCTCAGTATTTTGGGGGAATTGTTATTATATGGTGGTTTCGATACGGCGGCGGGATAGCACCGCCGCCTACTCAACCACCGATTATTGAGAAGTTAACCCCAAACTTCAAAAAGAACTCCGAGGTCATTCAGACCTCGGAGTTCTGCTTTTACCGTCCTATTTCTTCCCTGCATCTTTCTTCTTCGCCGCCGTCGCAGGCGTTTCCTTTGACTTGGACGCCGCCGGTTTTGGTTTCTCCTTTGGCGACGGTGTCGCCGCAGGCGCGGGCGTCTCCGTTGACTTGGAGCCTGCCGCCGGTTTCGGCTTGCCCTTCGGCGACGGTGTCGCCGCAGGTGTCTTCTTTGGCTTGGACGCCACCCCCAGGTTCAACTCTCCCTGCGTCGGCGTTTTCACCGCCCCGGCCTTGCCCCCGCCAGTGGGCTTGTCCGTTTTAGAGACCGTCTGCCCCCGTGAGGGGGGTTTTAAATCCGTTTTGATCCGTGAATCCGTTATAGAGTCCGTTGAAAGAAACTGCTCCACCATCCACCCATCCGTCACCCCCAGCACCGCATCGCCGGGCTTGACTTCCACCACCACGTCCCCGCGTGTGGCGGCGCGTTTCTTGATCCCGGCCTCGTCGAGACGGGTCATCTTGGGCGCGGCCTTGAGCAGGTGCAGCGTGATGACGTGTGTGCCCTTGCCGAGCGCCAGCCCCACCAGTTTGACGCCCAACGGCACATCCCACAGGATGACGCCGCGACCATAACGTCCCTGCGAGGGGATTTCTTTCTGCTCCAGGCGCTTGGCCTTGCCGTCCGACGCGACGACCAGCACTTCACCCTCGGCTGGCAGCGCCACCGCGCCGACGACTTCGTCGCCCACCCCCAGCTTGACACCGTTGACGCCGGCTGCTGCCAGCCCCATCGGGCGGATGTCGTCTTCCTTGAAGCGGATGCCCATGCCGAGCGTCATGGCCAGCAGGATTTCCTTCTTGCCATCCGTCAGCGCCACCCAGCCGAGCGCGTCGCCTTCGTTGACCTTGCACAGCGCAAAGGTTTGCGACGAGGGGCCGGGCAACTCGCCGATCTGGCTCTTTTTGAGCATCCCGCCGCGCGTCACCGTCAGCACGCAGGTCTCTTCGGGCAGCGAAGATTTCTTCGCAGGCAACGTGAACATCGCAACCGGCAACTCGTCTGCGTTGAGCGGGCAGGCTTTATTGAAGGGCACGCCGTCGGATGGCTTCTCGGCTTCGGGCAAGGTGTGTACGGCCACAGCGGCGCATTTTCCCGTCCGCGCAGCCAGGAAAAGCGTATCGTGAGTCAGCGCGCGCGCGAGCAACGTCGGGGCCTCCGATCCGCTCAGGCGCGGGGCTTTTTCGTCGCGGGTGCGACACACCATCCCGCTTTTATCCATCGAAATCCACACGGCCTGTTCGGGCATCATCTGCGTGGCGGTCAACACCGACTTGCGCTCCTTGCCGGCTTTCAGGCTGACGATTTGGGTGCGGCGGCGGTCGGCGTAGGCGGCCTTGACGCGCAATAACTCTTCGGCGGCGGCGTCGCGCATGCGTTTGGGCGATTTGAGCAGCCCTTCCAGGTCTTTGATCAGCGCGCTGACTTCTTTATGCTCGGTTTCGATCTTCTTGCGTTCGAGCGCGGCCAGGCGGCGCAACTGCATTTCAAGGATGGCGTTGGCCTGCAACTCGGAGAGTTTGTAGCGCTTCACCAGGCGTTCGCGGGCGGCATCCACATCGGACGATTTGCGGATCAACTCGATGATCTCGTCCAGGTTTTTCAGGGCGACCAGATACCCTTCGAGGATGTGCGCCCGCGCTTTGGCCTTTGCCAGGTCAAACTCGGCCCGACGCCGGATGACCGTTAAACGGTGTTCGACGTAGACCCGCAGCGCCTGCTTGAGCGTCAACATGCGCGGCTCGCCATCCACGAGCGCCAGCAGGATGATGCTAAAGGTGGACTGCATGGGCGTGCGTTTGTAGAGCGCCGCCAGCACCGTTTCGGGGTCGATGTTTTTGCTCAACTCGATGACGATGCGCATGCCGTGCCGGTCCGATTCGTCGCGCAGGTCGGCCAAGCCATCGATGATGTTGTCGCGCGCCAGTTCGGCGATGCGCTCGATCAGGCTGGATTTGTTGACCTGGTAGGGCAGTTCGGTGACGATGATGCGGCTCTTGCCGCGTTCCATCTCTTCGACGTGGGCGCGCGCCTGCACGATGACTTTGCCGCGTCCCGAGCCGTAGGCCGCTTCGATGCCGTCTTCGCTGGCTTCCTGGATGATGACGCCGCCGGTGGGGAAATCCGGCCCATGCACGAATTCCATCAGGTGGTCGATGGAGATGTCGTCGATCTTTTCCCAGTTGTTGAGCATGTAGACCAGCGCGTCGCTGATCTCGCCCAGGTTGTGCGGCGGGATGGAGGTAGCCATGCCGACGGCGATGCCGGTTGCGCCGTTGACCAGCAGGTTGGGGATGGCCGAGGGCAGCACCGACGGCTCGGTCAGCGTGTCGTCGAAGTTGGCGGTGAAATCGACGGTGTTTTTGTTGATGTCGGCCAGGATGTCCAGCGCCGAGAGCGACAGCCGCGCTTCGGTATAACGCATGGCGGCGGGCGGGTCGCCGTCCACCGAGCCGAAGTTGCCCTGGCCGTCGATCAGCATACAGCGCAACGAGAAATCCTGCGCCATGCGCGCCATGGCTTCGTAGACGGCTGAATCGCCGTGCGGGTGGTACTTGCCCAGCACTTCGCCGACGATGCGCGCGGACTTCTTGTAGGCGCTATCGGCGCGGATGCCCATGTCGTACATGGCGTATAAAATGCGGCGCTGCACGGGTTTCAACCCGTCGCGGGCGTCCGGCAGGGCGCGCGCCACGATGACCGACATGGCGTAATCGAGGTACGCCTCCTGCATCTCGCGGTCGATGTCTATTTTGCGGACTAATCCGAGTTCCATATTGTCTCCGTAAAATCAACCACGAAGACACGAAGGCACGAAGAAAATCTTTGTGACTTGGTGCCTTTGTGGTTAATAATTTTGCCACCCTGGCCTGATGCCAGTGCAGGCAAAGGGCGAATGAATGTTCTATTTTGTGCGCCTATCTTACGGGGAAAGGGGCAATGCGTCAAGTGGCCGCCGATTTTGCATTTCAGGGAGATTTCGTCGGCGTGGGAGTCGGGCGCCAGAATATAGACGTGGGAACAATCGCCGGTGTGATGACCGGCATCAGCGCCGCTTGAGCAATCTGGTGAATATCCCAGATTTCCGCTATCCCGCTTTGCCCAACTACAAGAGTACCAGAATCTGGACTTGTACTCAAACCTGAGGAGAAAAACTCGTGATGGAAAGTATAGACAAGTTCACCGGTGTTTGTTTTCCAAATATATATATTTTGTGCAAAATCAGTCATCGCTATTAATAAACTACCGTCTGAACTGAAGATCATTGGTGTAATATCAAAAGATGGCGTTTCCAATTTGGTAAATTGTCCGGTTTCCAGGTTCCAAAGTTCAATCCACCGCTTCTGAAAATCTGAATTGACTCGCGCAAAAAAGGGCCAGTGCAGAACGCCAGATCTATCGGCAGCAGGTAAATCAGTTTGGCGCAAAAGTTTTCCTGTTTTCAAATCCCAGGTTTGGACTGCTTTATCAGAAATTGCGCCCGTATCCGTATCTTTGGAACCAACAAGGATGTAAATCTGATCGTCACTTTTAGAAAACTGGATTTCCATAACAATATCCGCAGGATTTGTTAGTTCAAGCGTTGAGCTTTGTTGCGCTTTTACCATATCCCAAAATTCAATACTGCCATGCCTCCCGACAGCCAGCAACGCGCTATCCGGCGAAAAAGCCAACCCACGTCTGGCCCAGCCATCATTCGGATTCCAAATCATGGATGCAGGGTCGGTTGATGTGGACAAGGATTGCCCTGTTCGGGTATCCCACACGAGAATATCATTGGAAGATGCCAGCGCAGCCAGATAGGCAGAGTTTGGGCTGTAAATCATTTCCGAGATTTCTGCGCCGCGAGCGGCCATTGGGTTTTCGAGGGATGTAATTAATTGGCCTCGCCTGATATCCCATAACAGGATTGGCCTACTGGCAATTGCCAGGGTGTTGCCGTCCGGGCTGACGGCAACTTCATTGCTCGAATAGGTGAACGATTCTGAATATCCCTGGCGGTGCAATTGCACCGTAAAAGGATCAGGGGTGACCTCCAGCCTGGGTGCAGGCGCGAATTGACCGGTTGCCAGGTCTAAAGCCTGATCGGAACGGTCCGTAAATTCGAGAGTAAGCGTTGCGCCGTCTGCCGAGAAGGAAACGCCCGATACTTTGCTGGGAGCCGTTATCGTGCGCTTCAAGATTCTGGCGCGCATATCCCAGATACGGACAGTCTCGTCCGCCCCACCGGATGCCAATAACGACCCATCGGGGCTGAATGCAACACTGGCGACGTCCGCTTTCAAGGTAAAGGCAGTTTTTCCCGTATGGGCATCCCAGATGTAGATCAAATTATCCGAGCAACCTGCTGCCACCCATTTCCCATCGGGGCTGAGTGCAGGATCACTCAGCATATTTTCCGCGACATACGGATTGTCTTTCTTTGCCTGGGCATTTGTCAGGAATTGACGTTCCAGTTTATCTTTTCCGGTATTCCAAAGCTCGATCCATTGACCTTGTCTATCTGAGGCGTAGCCTGCCCTGCGGTACAAAATGTGATTGCCATCGGGAGAAAGAAGAAATCCAAACAGGTAGTCGTCTTTATTACCATTGGTTGTTGTAAGTACCATCTGGTTTTTTAAATCAACGACCGGCGCTAACAGCCTGTCACCTCCAAAACCATTTACTGCCACAATATCCGGATTCGAACTAAAAATAATATCTGCGAATTCCTGAATATCGAGTTGAACTGCCCCCAATTGATTAAACGTTTTGGCATCATACCAACTCAATTCGCCCGCTTTGCCGACGAAAACGATCTTTCCATCCGGCGAGTGGAATATACCTGAGACCGAGCCTTTCCCAAGCGTTGCCATAAGCTGCATGTCTGGTTTTATCGTTGTCGGCGTCGGTTGGGTTGACTCGGTTGTGACTGTGGATTCAAGCGATGGCGTTGGGGATGGTTTCGATGTGACAGGGGTGCAACCGAACAATAAAAAGGCCGCAAACGCCGGAAGAAAAAGGTAGAATTTACAGGAAAAGGATGTCTTCATGTTTTACCTGCCATTTTTGTCC
>JBARBA010000334.1:0-2655 GCA_049792555.1 Anaerolineales bacterium | reverse complement strand
GGGCCGGGTAATAGGTTGTTCCTGTAATAAAAATACGCATGGCTGGCTCCTTTGGGGTCAGGGTTCGTCGCTCGGAGCTGATGTTTCATCTTCTTCTTCCACTTGATCTTTGGTAATGCGCCGTCCCAGCCAAAGCAGGAACACAAGAAAACATGCCGATCCGAACAATACGATATATTCCATCCCCTGCTGCACGCGTTTAATCGCTTCTGTAGCGTAATAACCGACCAGCATCAAAGAACTTGTCCAGATCATTTCGCCGACGAAAACGGGCGGGAACCACTTGCGCCAGGGCGCTTTTACCAGCCCGGCGGCAACCAGGGTCGGGATGACGAAGCTGACCGTCAGCTTGGCGAGAAACAAAACTTTAACCGTATGCTTAAGTAAGTTGTGCTCCAGTTGTTCCAGGTGACGTTGGTCGATTCCCATGCGCCGCCCGAAGCGCAGAACCCACTCGATTTTCCCGGCATATCCCAGCCCATACCAGAGCGAGTCGGCGACCAAATTTCCCGAGGATGCGGCGATGAAAACCGGGATGGGGCGCATCAACCCCGCCGAAGCGGCTACCGCTCCCAGCACGGTTGCGACCGGCCCCTCAACCGCCACCAGCGCAGCCAGGAGCACGTAAGTCCACGCGCCAAGCTCAGGCAGTTGGCCGTTCCTCAGCGATATAACCAAATTATGAAGTAGATCAATCCAGTTACCCAAAGATGATTTTCCTTGTTTTTTTATTTCTGGGCGAGTTCTTTTACCTGCTCAATATAAGCCAGTGATTGATGCCGGAAATATGTGTTGTAAAGCATGGCATAATGACCGCTTTGGGCAAGCAACCCGGCGTGGGTGCCCTGTTCGATAATACTGCCCTGATCCATGACCACAATTCTATCAGCAGCTTTGACAGTTGAGAGGCGGTGAGCAATCAATATACTCGTCGAATTGGCTAAAATCAGGTTTAATGCCTGCTGGATTTGCCATTCTGTGAACGGATCCACGTTGGCAGTGGCCTCATCCAGGATGAAGATGGCCGGTTTCTGGACGAGGACGCGCATCAGCGCGACGAGCTGGCGCTGGCCCATCGAAAGCCGCGCGCCGCGCTCCCCGACTTCTGTCTCCAGGCTATTGGGCAGGGTCTCCAGCCATTCGCCTTCGCCGATGCGTTTGGCCATGGCCGTTATATCGGCGTCTGTGACCGTTGGAGCGGCTCCCGTCAAAGGGGCAAGACTCGCGTACCGGATGTTATCGGCTACCGTGCCCGAAAACAGGAAGGGCACCTGCGAGACGATGCCGAGTTGACGCCGGTATTGGCCCAGGTCGAACGTGCGGATGTCCATGCCGTCCACCAGTATCTTACCAGATTGGAACTCGTAAAAGCGGGCGATCAGCTTGGCAATCGACGATTTGCCTGCGCCGGTATGCCCCACCAGCGCCAGAGTCTCTCCGGCGCGGATGGAAAGCTCAAAGTGAGTCAGGATCGGCTCTTTGTCCGCGTAACGGAAATGCAGGTCCTCGAAGCGGATTTCGCCCTTTAAACGGGGCACGTCGCGCTGGTCGATTTGTTTCACGTTCGGGTCGGCGTCGATCAGGGCAAAGACGCGCTCGGAGGCCGATAGACCGGCCTGGATCTGCGCCCAGAAAGACGAAAGGTTCGTAATTGGGTTCAGGAAACTATCCAGGCTGAGCAGGAACAGATACCATGCTCCTGCGGTGACGATGCCTTGTTCGATGCTCAGGCCGCCGGCGTAGACCAGGATGCCGGTGCCCACGCCGGCCAGCGCGTTGAGCGTGGGAAAGACGAGTGACAGGACGAAACCGCGCCGCACGTTGACTTTGTAGGAAATCTTGTTGGAAAAATCGAAGGTTTTGAAAATACCGTCTTCCTGGCGGAAGTTTTTGGCGACGGAAATACCGCTGACCGTTTCTTTAATGGTGGCATTCACGTCGGCCATGGCTTGCATACCCTGGCGTGTAACGCGGCGCGCCAGGTTGCGGTAACTGATGGCTACCAGGAAAATAACCGGCAGGAAGGAAAAGAACAGCAGCGCAAGGTGCCATTCGGTTTGGACCAGCACCACCCCCAGGATGGCTGCCTGGAAAAGTTGCGAGGTGATGTCGGTGACGATCACCACCAGTTGACCGAAATCGTAAGTATCCGATGTAATGCGCGAGACAATGCGCCCGGAGGAGAACTGGTCATAGAACGACAGGTCGTGTTCGGCGGCGGCGCTGAAGGCTTGCACGCGCAGCGCCAGCACCACGTCGCCCACTGCGCGGACGATGAGACTGCGCCGCGCCCAGTTGATGCCCCACAGCCCCGCGCCGATCAGCGCCAGCAGCAGCCCTACCAGCGCAATAGCCGGCAGCGTTGGCTGTCCTTTCAGCAAATCGACCACTTTGCTGACCAGGATGGGCAAAGAAGCGCCGGTGACCGAAAAGGCGATCACCAGGGTGACGATGCCCGCCAGTCGTTTGGTTTGCGGCTTGAAATAATCCGTGATGCGCGTAAAGAGCTGGCGGTCGCTGTATTGGCGGTCGTATTTTTCTACGTTAAGCCCGGCGAAAAAGCCCATAGTTCCCTTCGGGAATAGAGAGTAGATGGTTAGAGATTAGAGAGCAGTAAGTGCGGCTTGATGACTAATCTCTATGGTTTTCCAGGAA
>JBARBA010000333.1:0-2840 GCA_049792555.1 Anaerolineales bacterium | reverse complement strand
CGCTCTACGCAAAACGTATTGCGTATAGCGTATTCAGTAGAGTGCCTTACCGAGCTGCCGCCTTCGTGATCGCCACAAACTCATCCACTTTCAAGCTCGCGCCGCCCACCAGCGCGCCGTCGATATCGGGCTGGGCAAAGAATTCGGCAGCGTTGGCGGCCGTCACCGAGCCGCCGTACAAAATGCGGATGGCCTGGGCCGTTTCTGCGCCGAACAGGTCGGCCAGCGCTGCGCGGACGACATCGCGCTGGACGGCTTGGGCATTCTCTCCCGAAGAAGCGAGTCCCGTTCCGATGGCCCACACCGGCTCGTAGGCCACCACCAGGCTGGGGGCGAACGCCGCGTCGACGCCTTTCAGCCCCTCCAGCGTCTGGCGGCGGACGACTTCCGCCGTGCGCCCGGCCTGGTTCTCGGCCAGGGTTTCACCCACGCACACAATCGGGATCAGGGCGCTCTTCTGGGCGGCAAGCACTTTCTGGTTGACAATTTCGTCCGTTTCGCCGAAGTACGCGCGGCGCTCGGAGTGGCCGAGGATGACGTATTTGCAAAATTCCTTGACCATGCCCGGCGCAACTTCGCCGGTGTAAGCGCCCTGCTCTTTCCAGTGCATGTTCTGCGCGCCCAGGCCGATATCCGCGCCGCCCAGCAGGTTGGCTACCGCCACCAGCGAGACGAACGAGGGGCAAATCACTTTTTCGACACCCTGAATGTTTTTCAAGGCAGGGGCCATGACCGAGACCAGTTCACGCGCCTCGGCAACCGTTTTGTTCATTTTCCAATTTCCAGCGACGAAGGGGGTACGCATATTACTCATTGCTCCTATTTGATTCCTGAAAGTATGGTTGTAGCCTCATCCTTGATCCATGCGGGGATATTGGGCGCATCGATCAAGCTTTGAAGCATATTCTTTGCATCAGCTTGGCGGTTTTGGGCAACCCACAACTGGGCCTGTAATAATTTTCTCTCACCCAGGCCGGGCTGTATAGCTTCCAATTTATCGATCATGGCCTGGGCATCTTGATTGCCGTTCATGATTGTGTAGCGCGCCTGGGCAATCAGCGCCAAGGCCTGATCCATCTGGGCGATTGTACCGTAATCGAGCACCTGGGGCGCATCGATTTCTTCAAATCCGTGGTAGATTGCCTGGTGTATGGCTTCCGGACGCACCGGAAGCATCGTCCCGGTATTCTGGTACATTTGCACATAAACAATCGCCGCTGCAAGCCAGGCTTTTTGTTCTTCAAAAGCTTTGGCCGCGCCGATCAATAGCATCTGATTCCTGGCGGCAAGCGCGCCCTGTTTAATCTGGTCGTAACCGTCCTTTTTCCGACCGGCCCGGACCAGGGCAAACCCATAAACAAGATGCGCCCTGGCGTCCCTGGGGGTCTTGTTCACCTGCTGTTGGGCTTGGTCCAGGTTGACTTGCGAAAGATCAAGGAACTCACCGGCCGCCGGCGTCAATGGCGGCGGGGCATTGATTGTGGCAGGCGCAGTAGCCGTCATATTGTGGGTTGCCGGCGCGGCAGGCTTTTTTCTGGTTATTTGCCAAACCGCGAGAACCGCCACACAGCACAAACACAACAATAGGACAGCAGCAACCCACATCCAGCGCGAACGCGACTTGGGTTTTTGGGCCTGTGTCACAGCGGGGGGAACAGCCGGGGGCGGCGTTTGCGCCGTCGGGACACCGGGCAAAGTCAACGGGGCGGATGCAGTCGATGAGGCCGCCGCAGCAGGTTCGGGAACGGGAGCGGCTGCGGGCGCGGCCAGCGTCGAGGCGCTGGTTGTCCAGGCTTCCTTGAACGCAGCCACCATGCTGGCCACGTCTTTGTAACGGTCGGCGCGTTCCTTCGAGAGCGCCTTTAGCAGCACGCGCTCAAGGGCGGGCGAGACGCCGGGGTTGACGGCGCTCGGCAGCGGCAGCGGCGAGTAGATATGGTCGTGGATGACCGAAAAGGGCGTATCGGCGCTAAAGGGAACCCGGCCAACGGTCATCTCGTAGAGCATCACGCCGAAGGAATAGATGTCTGTGCCTTCGTCGAGTTCTTTTTTGGACATGGCCTGCTCAGGCGAGATATACTGCGGCGTTCCGATCACCATGTCGGAGGTGAGCGTGGATTCGCCGGACTGGGCAATGCGCGCCAGGCCGAAATCGGCCAGGTAGATTTGGCCGTCATTGGCGAGGAGGACGTTGGACGGTTTGATGTCGCGGTGCAAGATGCCCTGCCGGTGGGCATAAGACAGGGCCGCGCCGACCGAATCGACGATGTGTTCCACTTCGCCGGGCGTCAACGGCCCAGCCTGGAGGCGCGCTTTGAGCGTATCGCCCTCGATGTATTTCATCACCAGGTAAGGCTGCTTGCTTGACTCGGGACTGCCGTCCGACAGGCCCTCGTATTCGGCGTAATCGTAAATCGGGACGATGTTGGGGTGTTCGAGCCGGGCCACCACGCGGGCTTCGCGCTGGAAGCGCGCCAGGAAGTTGGGGTCTTCCAGGAAGGCGCGGTGCAATACTTTGATGGCTACATAGCGGTCAAGCGAAGCATGATAGGCTTTGTAGACCGTTGCCATGCCGCCCTGGCCGAGCTGTTCCATGATGCGGTATGGGCCTACCTGCGTTCCGGGGGTAAAAGGCATTGCGTTTCTCCATTCGGGACGGGGCTTGCCCCGCCGGTTGGTTGAATTATAGCCGAGTTGCGGCGGGATGGCGCGCGTGTGCAAGCAAGAGTTGATACTGTTGGCGAATTCGAGAACAAGGCATAATAGGGCCGACAATGGAATCCAGGTTCGAACGGAGAAGAATAGATGAGCCTACAAGTGCAGACGACCTACCCAATTCC
>JBARBA010000332.1:0-4344 GCA_049792555.1 Anaerolineales bacterium | reverse complement strand
CAGCCCGTACGTCGGGATTAATCCCGACGTACGGGCTGACCGTCAAATGATTGCTTGATGCTTTTAAATCGTTGCTTGATACTCTCAAATCGTTGCTTGATGCTTTTAAATGGTTGCTTGGCGCTCTCAAATCATTGCTTGATGATTAAAATGGCTTCCATTGCCTTTTGAATGGCAATATTTGCCAGAAAATGATTACGATGTAGAAGAAAATATCGGCTCTCTGGGAATTGCCGTGATAAACCAGCATATCTGGCGGTGTGACGTAAGTCGGACACTTGCACCGAACGCAAGTACGGTGTTGGCAATCCGACTTACATCTGGCGGCACGCCACGTCATCCCAAAGAACCAACATATCACCTAATTGACATTCCGCAAGATGACGATGACGACTGACATGAGAGACAGGGGCATGAACACATAAAGCAGGATGATCAAGCGGTCTGCGATATTGGCAACGACCGCCCGAAGCCGTTGCACTTTTATGGACATTCCCAGGAGAACGGCGAGCACCACCAGGGTGCTTGCCCACCAGATTTGCATCGTCCCGATAAAGTTTTCAAGCGACTCGCCGTCGCGGTTGACGTACAGGTGCAGCATGGCCGAGCCAAGCAGGCAGACTAAAATGATCGTCGCCCGCACCGTAAAATCGTTTTTCAGGAAACTCGCGGGCAATATCACGCATAAAAACAGCAGTATCCCCAGGACAAAGACGCTTTCGAACAGGTTGACCGTAAACGCATAGGCGTTGATGCCTATGATTTCATCTATCGTCAGGTCGTAGATCCAGGAGGGGAATTTCCAAAACGCGATCAGGATCGTCCAGCTATACACAAGGAAACAAATAACCGCATAGACTGAAACGATGCTGGTTCGCGCGGGAAGGCGTTGCAAAAGGGAGTTCATTTTCGATGGCATGAATGGTGTTCACCCCAAAGGATGAAAATGGGGGGCGGGTGTAAGGCGGAATGAATTCCGCCCTACGTTGAGCGTCCCGCAGGCAAGCTGCGGGACGCTTGATAATTTATTTGGCTTTGACCAGCGAGATTGTGACGGTTTCGCCGTCAAAGGCGTCGTCCATGGAGACCGCGCCTTCGGGCGCGGGGCTGAAGAGCAGTTCGCGCGCCAGGGTTTCGGTGGAGATGTATTCGCTGTGGCGCTGGATGGCGCGGCGCAGTTCTTCGGACGCAGTGACGTACAGGTGGATGCGGTCGGCCACGTCGAAGCCCGATTCTTTGCGGAAGTCTTGCACGCGACGCACAAACTCGCGCGCCATGCCTTCGGCCACCAGGTCGGGCGTCAGGTCTGTCACCAGGGCGGCCACGTAGGCGCCATCTTCGGCGACGGCGAAGCCTTCCTTTGCCATGGACTTGACTTCCACTTCTTCTGGCAGGATGTCGAGCGACTCGCCATTTACTTCGACCCGCAGCTTGCCGTCCGTTAAAAGGGCGTGGGCCGTCTCTTCGGCGTTGAGCGCCAGGATGGCTTTCTGGATGGCCGGGAATTTGTTGCCGTACTTTTGGCCGAGTTGCTTGGGCAGGGGTTTGACCGTGTGCTGGAGCGCTTCGGTGCTGGCATCCAGCAGGCGGATTTTCTTGACGTTGAGTTCGTCCATTAAAAGGTCGCTGTACTGGCTGAGGGCCGGGCGCTCGTTGACGTTGGATACCGAGAAGGCGGCTTCGGCCAGCGGTTGGCGGACTTTGCGGTTGGCTTTGGAGCGCGCGGCATGGCCGAGCGAGGCCAGGCGCATGATGAGTTGCATGTCGCGGTTGAGCGATTCGTCTACGAATTGTTTATCGACTTCGGGCCAGGTCGCCAGGTGGACGGATTCGGGCGCGTTTGGGTTGGCGGTGCGCACCAGGTTTTGGTACATCTCGTCAGCCAGGAAGGGCATGGCCGGGGCGAGGAGTTTGCTCAGGGTAACGAGAGCAAGGTAAAGGGTGGAGTAAGCCGCCTGTTTATCGGAATCAGACTCGGATTTCCAGAAACGCCGCCGGGAACGGCGCAGGTACCAGGTCGAGAGATTTTCCACAAATTTTTCTATCGGACGGGTTGCGCCGGTCACGTCGTAGGTTTCGTAGGCGTTCGTCACATCGCGGACGAGGGTGTTCAACTCGGAGAGCAGCCATTTGTCGAGGTCAGAGAAGGCCACCTGGCTGTTGTCGGAGGGCGTCCAGTGGTCGAGGTTGGCGTAGGTCACGAAGAAGGAGTAGACGTTCCAGAGCGTGAGGGTGAAGCTGCGCATCACGTCGCCGACCAGGTCGACGGAGAAGCGGCGCTCGTTGCCGGGCGGGGTGGCGGTGTAGAGGTACCAGCGCAGGGCGTCTGCGCCGTGCGCGTTGATTACGTCCCAGGGCTGGACGATGTTGCCGAGCGATTTGGACATTTTGCGGCCTTCGCCGTCTTGAATGTGGCCGAGGCAGATGACGTTTTTGTAGGCCACGCTGTCGAAGAGCATGGTGCTGATGGCGTGCAGCGAGTAGAACCAGCCGCGCGTCTGGTCGACGGCTTCGCAGATGTAATCGGCAGGGAACTGGGTCTTGAATTTGGCTTTGTTTTCGAACGGGTAGTGCCACTGGGCGTAGGGCATGGCACCCGAGTCGAACCAGACGTCGATCAGTTCGGGGACGCGCGTCATTTTGCCGCCGCACTTCTGGCAGGGGAAGTGGATTTCGTCGACGTGCGGGCGGTGCATGTCGAGATTGGTTTGGTCGTGGCCGGTCAGTTCGCCGAGTTCGGCCAGTGAGCCGATGCAGTGTTGGTGCTTGCAATCGGCGCATTCCCAGACGGGCAGGGGCGTGCCCCAGTAGCGTTCGCGCGAGAGCGCCCAGTCGATGTTGTTGGCCAGCCAGTTGCCGAAGCGACCGTCTTTGATGTGGTCGGGGACCCAGTTGATGGTCTGGTTGAGTTGGACAAGGCGGTCTTTGAACTGGCTGGTGCGGATGTACCAGGCTTCGCGCGCGTAGTAGAGCAGCGGGGTTTTGCAGCGCCAGCAGAATGGGTAGGTGTGGACGTACGGTTCGGTGCGGAAGAGCAGGCCGCGGTTGTTCAGGTCGGTGATGATGCTGGGGTCGGCGTCTTTGACGAAGACGCCGCGCCAGGGAGTCACTTCGGGCATGAATGCGCCGTCGGGGGCCACGTTCATGATGACCGGCAGGTCGAACTCCAGGGCGACTTTCATGTCGTCCGCGCCGAAGGCCGGGGCGATATGCACCATGCCGGTGCCGTCTTCGGTGGTGACGAAGTCGCCAAAGATGACGTAGTGGGCGGGTTTTTCAGGCGGCATGAAGGTGAATAAGGGCTTGTAGCGTGTTCCGTTTAGCTTTTTGCCCTTAAAGGTTTCCAAGACTTTGACTTCTTCGCCGCGGAAAACCTTGTCAAGCAAAGCTTTAGCCAGGATGAGCTTTTCGGTGCCACCGCCTTCGGGGAGAGTGCGCTGCACTTTGACGTAGTCCAGCTTTTCGCCGACGGCGACCGCCACGTTGGCGGGCAGCGTCCAGGGCGTCGTCGTCCAGACCAGCAGGGAGGTGCCGGGTTCGTCCAACAAGGGCATGCGCACAAAGACCGACGGGTCGGTGGCTTCGTCGTAGCCCAGGGCCACTTCGTGGTCCGAGAGCGGGGTGCCGCAGCGTGGGCAGTAGGGCACGACTTTGAAGCCCTGGTAGAGCAGTTCCTTGTCCCACAGGTTACGCAGGATCCACCAGAGCGACTCGATGTAGTCGTTGGTGAAGGTCACGTAAGCCGTTTCCAGGTCGACCCAGAAGGCGATGCGGTCGGTCAGGCGTTCCCAGTCCTGGATGTAGTCGAAGGCCGATTTTTTGCATTCGGCGTTGAATTTGGCGACGCCGTATTCTTCGATCTGCTGTTTGTTTTTGAAGCCGTGTTTTTTCTCGACTTCGATTTCGACCGGCAGGCCGTGCGTGTCCCAACCGCCGCGCCGCGAGACGTGGTAGCCGCGCATGATTTTGTAGCGCGGGAACATGTCTTTGAAGACGCGCGCCAATACGTGGTGGACGCCGGGTTTGCCGTTGGCGGTGGGCGGGCCTTCGAAGAAGACGTATTCGGGGCCGCCGGCGCGCGAGGACATGCTTTTCTCGAAGATTTTTTCTTTTTTCCACTGTTTGAGCACGGCTTCTTCCATCGCCGGCGCTTCGAGTTTGGATGAAACTGGTTTAAATGACATACCTGCCTCCAATATCATGTGTCACCGCGAGGAGCGGTTCTCAGCCTGTCCTGGACGACGGACAGTCCAGGGCGACGCGGCGGTCTCCTGTTACAAGAGAAATTCCTCGCACACAGGGGAGTGCGTCGTGGCCGGGGGAACGGCTCCTCGCAATGACAGG
>JBARBA010000331.1:0-3625 GCA_049792555.1 Anaerolineales bacterium | reverse complement strand
AGGTCAACCATCTCAAACGCGCCGGGCAAACCTTCGACTGCGTCTTGCTCGACCCGCCGTTTTTCGCTGCCACGCCCAAAGGCGCGCTGGACCTGCAAACCGATAGCGCGCGACTAATCAACAAAGTCCGCCCGCTGGTCAACGATGGCGGCGCGCTGGTGGCCATCAACAACGCCCTTTTCTTGAGCGGTCGGGACTATCTGCAAACGCTCGAAGCGCTGTGCGCCGACGGCTACCTGGAGATCGAGACGCTCGTCCCCGTCCCCGAAGATTTCAGCGGCTATTCCCAGACGCGCGTCGGCGGCCCGCCGGTTGACCCCGCGCCGTTCAACCACGCCACCAAAATCGCCATTTTGCGTGTGCGGCGCAAACTGCCCCCAAAACCAATTTAGGCTGAATCTCCCGCCGACTTTACGGGTACTGCCAGACGTATGTCGGGATTAATCCCGACGTACGTCTGGTCGCCAAATATGGGAAATACCGTGCCAATCCCCGACGAACCCAAATTTAACCCGACGTATTTTCTCGTAATTCAACTATAATTAATCCATCGGTTATCGATCAGGTTCATGCCCAATGGCAAAGGAGACAATATGGGAACAGGAATTACAATCACTACGATCGTTACGCTCGCCATCACTTGTGTTTCTCTACTATGTGGACTTGTCATCACAGTTGCCGCCATCGCCATCCCGATCTACATCATGCGCAACAACCAGAAAAAGATGCAGAACCTGGTGGCCACCGGCATCCAAGGAGAAGCCACCATTTTGCAACTCCAGGATACCGGTATGCGCATCAACGACGACCCGCGCGTTGCCGTGGTATTGGAAGTGCGCCTTCCCGGTTATTCGCCCTACCAGGTGAGCAAAACGATGACTGTGCCGATGATTCGTATGTCGCAGGTGCAGGTCGGAGCGGTTGTGGCTGTGATGGCCGATCCTACCCAGCCCGGCAACCCCGATAAAGTCGGGCTTCTCCTGCGATAGGTTTATATAGGTATCAAGAAAAATTCTTTCCAACCTTACCCACAGATTTCACAGATTGTCGCAAATAAACCTTAAAAAATCTGCGTAAATCGGTGTAATCTGTGGAAAAAACTTTCTGGAGAACTATATTCAAAGACGGCTGGCTCAATAACTTTCGTTTTTGTAATTCCTTTTGGCGGCGCGCGTAAAAGCGCTGTTTGAGTTATCTCTTTAGTAATGTCTGTATGCGAGATAAATACGATATAATTTTCCCAATTGTCGCCTAAAAAAGGTAAACCATGTCCTTTGCCAGCAAGAACAGAGAAGAACGAAAAACGATTGGCGTCTTTATCTCTCGCGTTGGGCGCGTGTGGGGATTGGAATTCATGGCGGGCGTCAGTGACGCTGCCGAAGCGCATGACCTGAACCTGATCACCTTCGTGGGCGGCAAGCCTGCGCCAATTATCACGCCCGGTCACCTGCAAGCTTCTTACGGATTATATGACCTGGCGCGCACCGAGCAAATTGCGGGGATCATTCTCTCAGGCGACCTGGGCTACGGTTTAAGCAGCCGCGACCTCAAGACCTTTTGCGAATACTATTCCCGCGTCCCGCTTGTGGCGAACGCCTTGCAGGTGGACGGCGTCCCCAGCCTTTTGGCCGATAATGTGCGGGGCATGCGCTCGCTTGTGGCTCACCTGATGGATGAACACCACTACAAGCAGATCGCCTTTGTGCGCGGGCCCCAGCACCAGGTGGAATCAGAACAACGCCTTTTAGGCTACCGCCACGAGTTGGCAGCCCATAATATCCCCTACAATGAAAACCTGGTAGTGAACGGCGATTTCAGTTCCGAGAGCGGACGCGCCGCGATCAAGACCCTGCTTGATGACCGCAACCTGGCCCCGGATGCCATTGTCTGCGCGAATGACCACATGGCGATTGGCGCGCTCGAAGCCATGCAATTGCGCGGCATCTCCGTCCCCAGCCACATTGCTTTGGCCGGGTTCGATGACGTGCGCGAAGCTTACTCCCTCAGTGTGCCGCTTACCACCGTGCGCCAGTCATCCTATGATCTCGGCAAACAATCGGTGGAGCTTCTGCTGCGCCGCATCAAGGGTGAGCAAAACATCCCCGAATCGATCGTTACCCCCACTAAGTTGATTGTGCGCTGGTCTTGCGGCTGCGTGCCCGATAGCACCAGTCAGGCAGTCGTCGAGCAAAGCGATGTTGCCAAGACCACCCACCTCGACACCAAGCAAAATGCGGCCGTTGTCAGCATGATGGCTGCCGCCGAGATCGACGAATCCCTGCCTTATGCGGCAGAATTTAGAGTTGCCGGCGCGCGCGCTTGGGATAGTTTCCTGGGGGCTTTGCAGGAAAATCAGCAGCGTCAGTACTTTCTTAACAGCATTGAACTACTTATCTCCGGGTTGAGCGCCCACACTGAAGACCCGTCCATTTGGCATAACGTTATCTCTGCCCTGCGCAAACATGCCCTGGCAGGTCTGCGCAATTCTGAAACGACGCTACGCGCCGAGAACCTTTTCCAACAGGCGCGCATGCTTACCGGCGAAGTCTCACAACGTTTGCAGGCCCTGCACCGTATCAAGCTGGAAAAAGAAGAAGAGATTTTGCAGGCCTTCAGCTTTTCAATCGCCCCCGCGATGAGCCTGGATGAGATCGGCACCTCGATCAAGCGGCACTTGCCCTTGATGGAGATCCAGCGGCTTTACATCATGTTCTATGCCGATATGGTCACTCCGGAATCCACGCTGGTGCCGCCCTCCGAAAATTACCGCCTGTTGATGCAGTACGACGAAGACGGATTCAACATGCCTGCCGACCAGCCCAAGTGGGCCACCGGGCATTTAATCCCGCGCGGTAAAACGCCCGAAGACCGGCGCTACACCGCCATCGTCATGCCCCTCAGCCTGGCCCAGAACCGCTTCGGCTTTATGTGGACCGAACGCGGCCCGACTGACTGGGAAGTCTACTCGCGCTTGCGCAACCTGCTTTCGAGCGCCCTGTTGCGCACCATGCTCGTGGAGCAACGCACCGTGGCCCAAAAAGAAGTCGAACGCCTGCTTGAAGAATCCAAGCAGCGCGAGGGCGAACTGGCAATTGCCAAAGAGGTGGCCGATAAAGTGGCCCTCGAAAATGCCATGTTGTATACCAGCGAACAACAGCGCCGTCACGGGGCCGAGGCCCTGGCGAGGGCCGCCCGCAGCATTTCATCCCTTATCAAGTTGGACGAAGTCCCCGGCCAAATCCTGACCCAGCTTCAAGATGTGATCCCCTATGAGCGCGGCTCGTTCATGCTCGAAGAAAGGGGGGATGTCAGCATCCTGGCTCAGTGCGGTTTTCCCGACGATCCCCGTGTGCAGGAACTGAGCATGCCGATCGGCCGCGGCGATGTATACGACCAGATTGCCACCAGCGGTGAGTCGTTGGTCATTGACGATGTGACCACCATCCAGGGCTGGACCCAACTCGACTGGCTGCCGCTCAATCATTCCTGGATGGGTGTGCCGCTTTTCTCGAAGAACAAGGTCATCGGCATGTTGTCGTTGACCCGCAAAGAGCCTGCCGCTTTTTCGCACGACGACCTGCTGCTGGTGGCGACCTTTACCATGCAGGCCGCGATTGCCCTCGAA
>JBARBA010000330.1:0-10777 GCA_049792555.1 Anaerolineales bacterium | reverse complement strand
TCGGGTAGAGGAGCGGTATTGAAAGACAAGATCACCCGGTATTGACGGTTTAAGGCGTCATCTCCAAGTTGGAGATTAGCGGACCCAACGCTCATCGAACCGCCTATGCCGCTATTTTTAGTTGATTCAAGAATCCAGCCATCCTGCGCCCCAACAGATGTATATGTCACGGTAGATGGCAGCGGCGTCTTGGTGGGGGTGGCAGTCGGCGCGCCTCCTGTGGTAAACGCCCACCACGTTCCGCCATTGGAATCGACAACTGTTTTCGGTGTGCAGGTTGAACATATAACCGCCTGGACGTGCCAAACATACGTTGTATTTATAAGCAAACTAACAGGCAAAGTATAGGTGGTGCCGCTAACGCTGAGATATCCGCCGGGGGCATCACAGGCATTATTATTGCTCAAATCCAAGCAAATACGGTATTTTTGCGCGCCTGCGTAAGACCTCCATGAGAATGTGACGCTTTGCGGATTAATGTTGGCAGCGTGATCCCAGGGATAAAGCTTGGAAAACCCGGAAGGACTTGTTGGCGTCGGTGTCTTCGTTGGCGTTAACCCCGGTATCGGCGTCTTTGTCCTTGTGGGTGTTAGCGTAACCAAGCTGGTGGGCGTAGGAGAAAGCGTCGGCGTTGCTGTAAGTACCAGCACGCTGAAGTCTTGTCCGGTTACGTCGGCAGTCACGGGGGTGGAAGCATAATTATGGTTGGTGGGCGAAAAGGCATATCCTGGTTTTGAGGGCGTCACTATGCCTGTCCAACCGTCTGGAACGTTTAATGAGTAACTGCCATCCCCGGCGGAAGTAACAGTATTGAGAAAACCGCCGATGTAAAAACTCAAAGTCACACCTCCCTGCCCCCCGGCATTTCCGGAAATTGTCCATGCTGTCATTTCTGGCAGCGGGGGAGTTGGCGTGACGGATACTGACTCGGCTGACGCCGACCCAATCGTCAAGAAAGCCAACAAGACAACAGTAAACAACACAAAAACGCGATTTCGAAACATTGGTACCTCCGTTAAAGAAAGAATATTTTTGTTTGCAATATTTGCCCCGAAATGCAAGGCCTTCCATTTTGCCCCATACAACTGGAAGTGAAATAAGGTAAGCAGCAATTATACCCATATTTTCATTGAATAAACGTCTGCTTTTTCGTGAACAGCTTTGCGCCGAAATTTCTCCTTACTTTCTGCACAATTAACCCTGTGCGCCAGAACGCCACTGCCGCCATGCCGTGCGCCAGCACCGCAAAGAGCGGAGGGGTTTCACCGGTGTAGTACATCCAACACTCGCGGGTGGTGCCCCATACTTCCAGGAAATACCCCAGCCCCGCGCCGGCGGCAAAGACCAAAAAGGCCATGCGCCGGTCGGGGGGCGTCAAAATCATCAGGGCGCAAATGATCAATGCGCCAATCGTATAGGGTTTATCGAACGTTGGGGCCACGAACCAAACCATCAGGATGTAGAACCCGCCAAAGGTGAGCCAGTAGAAAGCTCGGAAGATTGAGTCGCCACTCTTGGGCAACAAATGGTTCAGGCTGCGTGTGATACGGTCGGTGCTCAGGCTGGCAATTGGCCAGGCAGGGATAATCCACAACGGGGGACGTTCAGCGGTGTAGTAGTGCCATAAATTCGTCTGCGTGCCCCAGCTTTCGATCACCAACCCGCCGCACAGGCCGACAAAGACGATCCAGCCATCGACCCGTAAATCGGCGCGGGCCATGATGGTCAGCGACATAAATGCGAAGATGCCCAGCAGCAGCCAGTCCACATAGTAGTACCAGGGCAGGCGGCCATTCATGTAAGACAGGTATTCTTCGACCAGCGGCCACCAAATGTAGACGATCAGGACGCAAATCAGCAGGAAAGCGCTGAACAGGTAGTAGCTGTGACGTGTCCAACCAAAGAGTTCGCGGAGTTTGAGCATGTGCGCATTATATAATACCTGCGGTCAAAAACAAAAAGACCTCCCGGCTGGTTTGCGCGATAGCGCAAACTTTACCGGAAGGTCTTTTCGTTTCCCTGTTTTCCCCGTTCCTGGCATGCAAGGTTGATCATGTTCGCGCGCCGCTCAGGAGAGCAACATCAATCGATGCGACGCGGGGTTGGCGTTTCTGTAACCGTTGGAGTGGTTGTAATCGTCGGAATGAGCGTCTCTGCCGGTGTCTCAGTAGGCGTGTTGGTCAGCGCAGGGGGTTGCGTGACTGTTGGCGTGGGCGTTGGACATCCCGTAAATGCAGATGGCATCCCGGGAGAATCGAATTGTCGTGGCGTCGGCGTTGGCGTAATCGTGGCGCATGGATTGGGCGTCGCCGTTAAGGTAATCGGCGTAACAGTCCGCGTGCGGGTGAGCGTAGGTTTGGGTGTGCGCGTGATCGTGCGCGTCACGGTGCGGGTGGATCTCCGCGTGGCGGTGCGTGTTATCGTCGGTCTCCTGGTGCGCGTGGCGGTTGGCCTGATTAACCTATCTGCCGAAGCGTGCAACGATGAATTGGCTGCGCCTGGCGCAGCCGCCTGCGCATAAGTCCCGGCGCTTCCCGACCCAACGAGAAAGGCCAGCAGCAATGCGGCAAAGATGGTTACGAGTATTCGGTTATGGGACATGGTTTCCTCCGAATGTGGAAAAGTGAATAAACTGCATGGAACGATAAATGTTAGGAACATATTAATTGTACGTCGGAACTTCGTGAAAAATATTACACATCCGTTAGCTCCCTGGAATCGCCGGTCTTTTTGATCGACGATCATGTAACGGCAACTCATTTCAATGCTTAAGCTGGCAATTAGAAAAACTGACTCTCATCCGAGGCTGGGATCGCTGATCGCACCTTGTAATGCCGGGAAGTTTTGTTAATGCTATAATCCCGTCTCTATGAACTTCCTCATCACCGGCGCGGCCGGTTTCCTTGGTTCTGCCCTGTCCAACCGGCTTGCCCGCGAGGGACACCAGGTGCGCGGGCTGGATAACCTTTCCACAGGCGATCCGCAGTCGCTTGCGCAAGATGTCCACTTCACCCGCGGGGATGTGAATGACCGCCCCAAGTTGTGGACCCTGCTCCAGGAAGTGGACTGCATCTACCATTTGGCTGCGCGCGTCTCTGTGCAAGAATCGGTGCTGTACCCCAGCGACTACAACATCGCCAACGTCGGCGGCACGGTCAGCCTGATGGAAGCCATGCGCGACGTGGGTGTGCGGCGCGTGGTGCTGGTTTCTTCCGGCGCGATTTATGGCGACCAGCAAGAACAGCCGTTGCGCGAAGACATGATCCCCAACCCGCGCTCACCGTACGCCGTCTCCAAACTGGCGGCGGAATACTACGTCCGCACGATTGGCTCGCTGTGGGGAATCGAAACCGTCAGCCTGCGCGTCTTCAACGCCTACGGCCCCGGCCAGCACCTGCCGCCGTCGCACCCGCCGGTGGTGCCCTATTTCCTCAAACAGGCCCTGCGCGGCGGCTCGTTGATCGTCCATTCGGACGGCAACCAGACGCGCGATTACGTCTACGTGGATGACGTAATCAGCGGGCTGGTGGCCGCGGCCACCGCGCCCAACATCAACGGCATGGTCATCAACATCGGATCGGGCCACGAAACGTCGGTGCGCGATATGCTCAAGTTGGTGATGGACATCACCAATTCCGGCGCTGAAATCATCTACACCCCCAAGACTGGCGGGGGCGTTTCGCGCATGTGCGCCGACCTGACGTTGGCCGGACAGAGACTGAATTATCGCTCGTCGATTTCGCTGGAAGACGGCTTGCGCCTGACCCTGGCGCGCGACCCGCGTCTTCGCACCGGGACCGGGAACCTGTCCGAAAAATAGCTGAAATCGGGAGACGGTAGTGTATGCAGAAGTTTTTGAAATATCTTTCAAGTTATCCCGGCTTCATTTTGATTTTCTCGTGCTATGTGGGCTTGCGTCTCTGGCAGGTGTACCAAATCCTTCCTTTTGCCGGGGATTATCACGACACCATCAATTACATGCTGACGGCAAAAATCCCTTTATTGAGCGTCGATTTTTGGGGCGCCATTCGCCCCTTCATGACTCCCCTGGTATTTAAAATCGCCGCCTTAAATCCCGTCTGGATTGGGTGGTTGCAGGCCTGCATATCGATTTTTTGCTGGGGGTTTTTAATTTACCAGGTCACGACATTCATAAAGAAACCGAAGCTTCGTATTGCAGGGATCATCTGCTTGCTCCTGTTCTCGATGGTTTACAACATCAGCGGATGGGACGTTCAACTTTTGAGCGAATCCCTGGCCCTTTCTTTCCAGGCATTATTGCTTGGGACGTTTTTTTGGTTATTGCGCGGGTGGGCCTGGCATAAGGTGATTTTCGCAGGACTGGCGGCGTTTTTTTGGTCCAATACCCGGGACGTGAGCCCGTGGATGTTGATGAGCTACGCCGGTGTGATATTCCTGGCGGGGGTCTTGCTAAAATCCTATCGCCGATTTATCTACCTGTCGATCATTTTTGGCGTTGTTTTTTTATTCAGCCAATGGTCGGTCAATTACACCCACCGTTGGATCTACCCATACGTGTTGAACGTTATGCCGCAACGTGTCTTGACGAATAGAAACGCAACCAATTTCTTTGAAGCTTGCGGCATGCCCCTGGATAATAACAAAGACGCTTACAACACCTGGGTATATTCACATGGAAAATATTGTTTCGTGCGCTGGATGATCGCCAATCCGACATGGACCTTGACCACACCCTTGAGCGACTGGAATGTCATGCTTGGGTTTGATCCGATCGAGCAATATGATTATTTCCAGAAGGACATCCCGACGCTTTTGCCCAGGCCGGTTGAGCGGATACTCTATCCGGCAGAGTACGGGGTCTTATGGTGGTGGATTGGCGGGGTGGCGCTTGGCCTGATGGCCGCTTCCAGATTAAGAAAAGAACCTGCCTGCATCCTGACAATGATTTCTTTCCTGCTGGTCTATCCTTTCGTTTTGCTCAGTTGGCACACCGACACACTGGAAATTGGACGACATGTCGTTCAAACCCAGTGCTTGATGTTTTTTTCGCTGTGGGTGATGCTCCTGTTTTTGCTTGATGATTTCCTTGATAAGCTGCCGCGCCATCTCGACAATCCAATCCCGGAAAAGGAAGTGGCATCTTGAACCAACCTTTGACGCTGCTCTCCTTCGGCGCAGGCGCGATTGGCGCGTATATCGGCGGATCGCTGGCGTTGGCCGGGCACCGCGTTGTCTTCGTCGAACAACCTGCGGTGGTATCCGATTTGCGCGCGCGCGGCCTGAGGCTGGATTTATCCATCGACAAACGGCGCGGCGAAAAAGCGGTCTTCGCGCTCCACGATCCGGCTTCGGTTGCCTTTGCCGGCTCCCTGGACGAAGCTTTCAAGCTTGCCTCTTACGATGTGATGCTATTTGCCTTGAAGTCCTTCGATACCCAGGCCGTCCTGGACACGTTGAGCCCCATTTACCAGGCTAATCCACTGCTCCCCCCCATCTTGTGCCTCCAAAACGGCGTGGACAACGAACCCGCCATCGCCGCCGCCCTCGGCGCGGACAAAGTCATTTACGGCACGGTCACCTCGGCGGTGGGTCGCCGCGCCGCCGGCGATATCATCCTCGAAAAACTGCGAGGCGTGGGCGTGGCTGCCGGGCATCCGCTCTCTGAAAGGCTTGTCGAAGCGCTCGACGGAGCATATCTCAACGCCAGGTTATTCCCCAAAGCCGCCGACATGAAATGGTCGAAGATGCTCACCAACCTGCTGGCAAACCCAACCTCCGCCATCTTCAACCTGACGGCTGCCGAAGTGTTTGCCGACCCGCGCCTTTACAAGCTCGAAATTGCGCAACTCAAAGAATGCCTGGCCGTGATGCGGGCGCAGGGCATCAGCGTGGTGGATTTGCCGGGCACACCCGTCCGGGCGCTGGCCTTTGCCGCGCGCCTGCCGCTGTGGCTTTCCAAACCCTTCCTGAGCAAGGCCGCCGGGGCGGGACGGGGCGCAAAAATGCCATCGTTCCACATCGACCTGCGCGCCGGGCGCGGCAACCCAGGCGAACCGCGCCGGGGCAGGAGCGAAGTGACCTACCTGCACGGAGCCGTCGTGCGCGCGGGCGAGAAGTTCGGCGTACCCACGCCGGTCAACAAGCTGCTGACCGAAACGCTGCTCGCCCTGACTGCGGGGGAAATTCCACTGGACGAGTTCGCGGGCCAGCCCGAAAAATTGCTCAAAAGACTGGGCTAACGCCATCTAAAAATTCTCTGCCGCACAAAACCAAACATCGAACCGCGAAGCTCGCCGAAAGCGCTAAGTTTTTAAGGTTTTCTTGGCGCGCTTTGTGAGCTTCGCGGTTAAAGCTTTAGGGGTAAAGCTTCAAAAAATGAGATGCCCTTCGCATCTATGTAAGGTAGCCAAATTAACCCTGCGCCGGTGATAAAATCCTGCTGGAGCCACCCCATGAAATCCAAAGACATCCGCCTGATTCACGAAAAAGACCAGATCGAAGTCCACCTGCCCGATGGGCGCGTCCTTGCCGGCCCGCGCGGCGCAATGGTTTCGGACTTTCTAAAAGCAATTGAGCGCGATTTGCCCGCGCCGGTGATGGGCGCAATCGTCAACGGCGAACTGCATGAGTTGACCTATGTGCTTGAGATCGAGGCGCGACTCCAGCCGCTCACCCTGGCCGACGCCGACGGCGCGCGCATCTACCGCCGCTCGCTGACATTTTTGCTCGAAGCCGCCTCCTCGCGCCTGTTTCCCGGCGCCGAACTATATGTCGAGCACTCGATTACGTCGGGCGGCTACTACTGTCACATGCGACGCGGCCCGGATCGGGATGGGCAGATCACCCTCAGCGAGTTACAGACTCTCGAAGCGGAAATGCGCCGTCTCGTGGCGCTCGACCTGCCTTTTGAGCGCCGCGAAGTCCCGCTTGCCGAGGCCATCGCCTGTTTCGAAAGCTGCAACTATCCCGACAAAGTTCGCCTGTTGAAGTATCGCCGCAAAGCATATCTTACGCTCTACAACCTGGGTGAACATATCGATTATCACCACGGCTACATGACGCCGTCCACCGGCTACCTGAAATGGTTCGAGATCACGCCGTCGAACGGAGGCTTCATACTGCGCTTCCCGCGCCGCGAAGCGCCCACCTCCATCAGCCCGCTGGAACATTTTCCCAAACTGCTGGCAGCCTTCCGGCAGTACGGCGACTGGCTCGAAAAGCTGGGCATCAATTCGGTCGGCGCGCTGGACGACGCCATTCAATCCGGGCGCAGCCGCGAGGTGATCCTGGTCTCTGAGGCGCTGCACGAGCAGTATATTGCGGATATTGCCCGCCAGATCGCCGGACGGCGCGACGGCGCGCGCCTGGCGCTGATCGCCGGCCCGTCCTCTTCGGGGAAAACCACCTTTTCCCGACGCCTCGCCGTCCAACTGCTGGCCCTGGGGCTTTCTCCCTTTGCCCTGGAATTGGACAGCTATTTTGTCGACCGCGAGAAGACGCCCAAAGACGAGAGCGGCCAGTTTGACTTTGAAGCCTTCGAAGCGCTCGACCTGGCCTCGCTCGGCGATCAGCTCAAGCGCCTGTTGGCGGGCGAGGAAGTGCAGACGCCGCGCTACAACTTCAAGGCCGGGAAGCAGGAGCCGGGTGACGTGATCCGCCTGCGCCCCGGGCAAATCCTGATCCTGGAAGGGATTCACGGACTGAACCCGCGCTTGATCCCACAGGAACTGAGCGGCCAGGCCTTCCGCATTTACGTTTCCGCATTGACGCAGCTCAACCTCGACCGGCACAACCGCGTCTCGACGATGGACAGCCGCCTGGTGCGGCGCATCGTGCGCGACGCCCGCGAACGCGGCTACAGCGCCTCGCAAACCATCAGCCGCTGGGAATCAGTGGCGCGCGGGGAAAAGCGCAACATTTTCCCCTACCAGGAAAACGCCGACGCGATGTTCAACTCAGCCCTGGTCTATGAGCTTTCGGCGCTGGGGCCGCTGGCGCAGCCGCTGCTGCGCCAGGTGGAGTATGGCACGCAGGAACACATCGAGACCAAGCGCCTGCTGGCGCTGCTGGAGTGGTTCCTGCCCCTTGAAGTTGACTGGATCCCCGACAACTCGATCTTGCGCGAATTTATCGGCGGCTCGATTTTGGAGAATTTCAAGATCTGGGATGGGTAAATTGACCGGTAATTTCCATGACTTTTTGCGCTCACGGCGCTCGGTGCGCCGCTTTAAACCCGATGCGGTGGAGCCGGAACTTTTGAGCCGCATCCTTGAAACGGCAACTTATGCTCCTTCGGCGCACAACCACCAGCCCTGGCGCTTTGCGGTACTGACCGGGCCGGAGCCAAAATCCCGTTTGGGCGGGGCGCTGGCTGCCGAATACCGCCGCGACCTGACCGCAGAAGGCATGCCCGCAGCAGAAATCGAGGCCCGCGCCAGCCGCTCGCAGAGCCAGATTCTC
The DNA here is from genome assembly GCA_049792555.1 of Anaerolineales bacterium. GTDB lineage: Bacteria > Chloroflexota > Anaerolineae > Anaerolineales > Villigracilaceae > UBA5195. Next base: position 2,335 of record JBARBA010000330.1, on the reverse strand, counting down.
GAAGCGCCGGTTGTGGTCGTCCTGTGCATGGACGCCAGCCAGATGCGCATTCATGCCAGCGAAAAACTCCGGCAAGGCGAGCGCCTCCTGGAAACCCAATCGGCGGCGCTGGCGGGGTTGCAACTGCAACTGGCCGTCCACGCCGCAGGACTGGGCAGCGTCTGGATGTGCCGCCCGGCATTTGCGCCGGAGGCCGTCCGCAAAGTATTGGACTTGCCGGAAACCTGGGAACCGCAGGCCATGTTTTTTATCGGGTATCCAGACGAGCAGCCGAAGCCGAAGGTGTTGAAACCGGTAAACGAAGTAGTGCGCTTCGTTTGACCGTAGACGGTGGACCGTAGACCGTATCCTGAAGGAGATAGAAATGGCTTTTAAGTTTGAGCAATTGGAAGTTTGGCAATTGGCATTGGAATATATTGATTTGATGTATGAACTGGCAGAGAAGCTTCCACGTAGTGAAGACTTCAACTTGAAGTCGCAAATCACTCGCGCTGCAACGTCAATTGCGCTTAACATTGCTGAAGGCTCCACGGGGCAAAGCGATGCGGAGCAAAACCGCTTTCTGGGCCTTGCAATCAGGTCTTTGATAGAAACAGTCGCTTGCCAGCGGATAATAAAACGGCGAGGCTATTTGCAAAATGACGAAATTCTGGTCAACGCTGATTTGAAAGCCCAAACTCTTGCGAAAAAGCTACATGCCTTTCGCCGGGCATTAAAAAATCCGGGTTCGGGGAAAATCGGCGAAGAAACGGCGCCATATATTATAGAAGACGAAGAAAGTTAAGATGGGCCTACCGTCCACCGTCCACCGTCTACCGTCCATTGTCGCTTTTGCCGGCGGCGTCGGCGGAGCCAAACTGGCCGACGGGCTGGCGCGCTGCCTGCCGCCTGAAAACCTGACCATTGTAGTCAACACCGGCGACGATTTCGAGCACTGGGGGCTGAAAATTTGTCCCGACCTGGATACGGTTTGCTACACCCTGGCCGGACTCGCCAACCCCGATACCGGCTGGGGGCGCATCGACGAGACCTTCAACGCGCTCGAAGCCATCTCCCGCCTGGGCGGCGCGGATTGGTTCCGCGTAGGCGACCGGGACCTGGCGACGCACGTCGAACGCACGCGCCGCCTGCGCGAGGGACAGCCGCTTTCAACGATCACGCGCGATTTTTGCCGCGCCTGGGGTGTCGGGCCGACGGTGCTGCCGATGACGGACGACCCCGTCGCCACCATGGTGGATACCGTCGGGCAGGGAGAGCTGTCGTTCCAGGAGTATTTCGTCCACCGGCGCTGTGAGCCGCAGGTCAAAGGCTTTCGCTTCGACGGGATCGAAAGCGCGCAACCCGCGCCGGGGGTGTTGGACGCCATCCGCGCGGCGGACGCCGTCGTTTTTTGTCCCAGCAACCCGTGGGTGAGCATCGACCCGATTTTGGCGGCGCTGGCCCGCGCCCTGCCTGCCCCCGTTTTACGCAACAGCGTGGCCGTCAGCCCGATCATTGGCGGGCAGGCGCTCAAAGGCCCGGCGGCCAAAATGTTTGCGGAGCTGGGGCTGGAACCCTCCGCTTTAACGGTGGCAAAGCACTACGCGCAGGTCGTTTCGGGATTCGTTTTGGATACGGTGGACGCCGTTTTGGCGGACGAAGTCCAAAAGCTCGGAATCAAGCCTTTCATTATCAATACAATTATGAAAACTGCACAGGAACGTAAACAATTGGCGCAAGATGTGCTACACTTTGTTATGAGAATAAATCCATGACAATTTGGGCGATCGTTCCGGTCAAACCGCTCAGGCTGGGAAAATCAAGATTATCGGCTGTGCTCACTGATGAAGAGCGCACAGTCTTAAACCGCAGATTCCTGGAACAAACGCTGGATACGTTGAGGAACACGCCGGAGATCACGCAAACCCTGGTGGTCAGCCGCGACCCGGCAGCGCTGGCCCTGGCCCGCGAATACGGCGCGCGGACGGTGCTCGAAGATGGCACGCCCGACTTGAACAGCGCCCTGGCCCGCGCAACGCTGCTGGCGCGCAATTACGCCTCGCGCGGGGTGCTGGTCTTGCCGGCAGATTTACCGCTGCTTACGAAAGAAGACCTGGCCTCGTTCCTTGAATTTGTGCATGAGCCGCCATGCGTGGTCATCTCGCCTGACCGGCAGGATAACGGCACGAACGCTTTCCTGGTCTCGCCCGGCGGTTTGATTACCTGCGATTTTGGCTCCGGCTCGTTCAACCGTCACTGCGCAGCCGCACTGAAAGCGGGCGCAAGGCTTGAAGTGGTGCGAAACCCAAATATTATGCTCGATCTCGACACTCCCGCAGACCTGGAAGTGTGGAGA